>NZ_JAUHLI010000017.1:0-78366 GCF_036325985.1 Alkalimonas cellulosilytica | reverse complement strand
AATAAAAACCCTTCCTTTAACGGCGGTTCATGCAAAAAAATTAGGATGCAGTTACGAGAGATGAAACAAGAAGTGGTGCTGATACCCAGAATCGAACTGGGGACCTCATCCTTACCAAGGATGCGCTCTACCGCCTGAGCTATATCAGCATCAAAAAAATTGCTTGGAGCGGGCAGCGGGAATCGAACCCGCATCATCAGCTTGGAAGGCTGAGGTAATAGCCATTATACGATGCCCGCAATCTACTCGTAGCCATGGCTGACGAAAGTGGTGGAGGGGGAAGGATTCGAACCTTCGAAGGCTGAGCCGGCAGATTTACAGTCTGATCCCTTTGACCACTCGGGAACCCCTCCACTAATGGTGCCGCTTATCCGAGTCGAACGGATGACCTACTGATTACAAGTCAGTTGCTCTACCAACTGAGCTAAAGCGGCACAACGTCAGTGGGTGCGAATTCTAGTAGAATGATTTGGCAGGCGCAACAGAAAAAAAGCGAAAAGTGCAATTTAATGCATTGAATGTCCAATTCTTAGCCAAAACATGCAAAATCAGCATTAGCTGTCAATAAACCGGCTAAGGCCATAAAACAACAGGTCCGGCTCCAATCGAAGTGGATACTGCTTTAAATAAGGTGCCAGGAACGGCGCATCACCACCCGTGAGCACCAGCTGCTGCATGGGTTGTAGCTGCCAGGCCTGCTGAATTGAGCCCAACACGGCTGCGAGGCAGCCATTTTGCAAACAGGAGACGGTATCATCCCCCAGCTGCAACCTTGCCTGATGGGTATCGGCATTAAATACTTTGGCTGTTTTTTGCACCACACTTTGTTGCTGCAGTTTTAAGCCGGGTAGGATCCAGCCGCCCTGGTGCTCACCGCCGGCACTTAGCCAATCCAGAGTCACCGCAGTGCCTGCATCAACCACCAGCACATCGGTGTCTGGTTGCAACCAATTGGCCCCAAGCACCCCTAACCAACGATCCACCCCTAACAAGTGCGGCTGACTGTAACAATTGCGCACACCAAAACTATAGGCGTCACTTTCAATTTGTCGCCATGGTGCATTGTGCAGTTGCAACTGCTTTTTCAGCAGCTGCACCTTATCCTGGCCCGCTACCGCTGCATAATACACCGCTTGTACAGCGGATACATCTACGGTGCTGCTTTGTAAATCCAACCGTTGCATGCTGCCGGCAGAACTGGCCAACATCGCTTTACTACGGGTATTGCCAATATCCAGCAACAAATACATGGTTCAGTTCTCCGCCCGTAAGCTTAATTCACCGCCGTGAAACAACTGCTTTTTACCCTGAGACTCAATCACCAGATTACCCTGTGCATCTACCCCATGGCAAATGCCCCGCACAACCTGCTGACCTTGTGTTAACCGCACCGGTTGCAGCATAAATAATTGCCGGCGGTTAAATGCGGCCTGAAAAGCAGCAAAGCCTGACTGCTCAAAACGCTGCAGGTGCTCAGTGCAGCAGGACTGAAGCCCCGCAACCAAACGGTTTCTATCCAGCGGGCCGTAAGCTGTGGTTAAGTCAATCCAGGGCTGATCAATACTCTGGGCCGCCTGCACGGCAGACAGCTGCACATTGATGCCAATACCAATCACCAATTGGCAGCGGCCATCGCTTTGACCAGAGAGCTCAATCAACACCCCCGCCAGCTTTTTGCCCTGCAGATAGATATCATTGGGCCATTTGAGCCCTACCTGCAGTTGGTACTGCTGCTCCAGCAGCTCAGCTACTGCAACACCAATCACCAGGCTTAAGCCCATGGCTGCCTGGATCCCTTGCTCCAACTGCCACACCATTGAAAACGACAAACTGGCCGCAAAAGGCGAGTACCAGGCCCGGCCATGCCGCCCTCGCCCCGCCGTCTGCGCTTCGGCGACCAACACCAACCCCTTTGGCAGCTGTTCACCCCGCTGCAATCGCTGCATCAGCTGAAGATTGGTTGAGTCGGTGATTGACAACACTTCAATCGGAGCGCTCTCGTTGCTTTGCCATTGTCGGATGGCTGCACTATCGAGCAGTTGCAATGGGCTCGCCAACCGGTAGCCCTTGCCTTTTACGCTGAAGATATCCAACCCCAACTGTTGCAACTGTTGCATATGATTGGCAATGGCTGTGCGACTTAGGCTGAGCTGCTCGCCCAGCCAACTGCCGGAGTAAAACTGGCCATCGCTTAAGTACTGCAATAATTGTCGCTGTATCTGCCAGCTGCTTTGCTCGCTCATCGCACGTTATCCGGTACTTTGCTCATAAAGGCACATTCGTCTGGTGGTTTAACTTACCTACCAATTGCACTTCCGGCTCCAGTGCCACACCAAAGCGAGCCTGCACTTGTAGTTGAATGGCCTCAATCAGCTGTAGCAACTGTTCCGCTGTGCCGCTGCCATGATTGACCAACACCAGTGGCTGGCGGTTGTAACAGCCAATATCCCCCAGCTTCTTGCCTTTAAAACCGGCCTGATCAATCAACCAGGCAGCCGACAATTTACTCTGACCATTGCCCTGACTAAACAGCGGCATTGACGGATAACGCAGCTGTAAAGCTTGGGCTACTTTATCCGGCAGCAAGGGATTTTTAAAAAAGCTACCGCAATTCGCCAGCTCAGCCGGATCTGGCAGCTTGGACTGACGAATGGCTACCACCGCATCCAAGACCTGTTGCACAGAACAGTTCGCAAATAATTGATCCAGTCCCTGATAGCTCAGCACCCGACGTGGGCTTTTGGTGAGCTCCAGGCCAACCGCCACGATCACGCCTTGCCCGGCCAACTGGTGTTTGAACACACTATCACGGTAGGCAAAAGCACAATCGCTCGCATTCAGCCGTTGCAGTTGCTGGCTCTCCCAGTGAAAAAAATCGATGTAACGGCAGCGATCGGCCAGCTCCACGCCATAAGCACCAATGTTTTGCACCGGAGCAGCGCCGACGGAGCCTGGGATCAGCGCCAGATTCTCCAGCCCCCACAGCCCCTGCTCAACCGTCCAACATACCAATTTGTGCCAGTTGTGCCCCGCCTCGACATGCAGCAAGGCACGGTCATCATCCAGCCAGCTGAGCACTTTGCTCGCAGCAACAAAACGACACAGCGGTGGCAACGCATCGCCAATAAAGATGGTATTACTGCCCTCTCCCTGCACCCGCGGTTTGGGCATTAAGGGGACCTGGCGCAAATCATCCAGGTGCTGGCATAGGTAAACAGTCTCTAACCGGGCTGGCAGACGAAAGGTGGAGTAATCGCGTCCATCCTGCTGTACAAGGATTTCCATGGCTGGCTCAGAAGCTAAATCATAGGGTTATTCTAAACAAAGAGCGCTGGAAACACTATGCAGTTCGTGCAGCACCCCGGTGGATAAAATTCTGTTGCCGGAATTTTATCCACCGCATACAATAGCCGAGCCAACAAACCGTTGGTTCCCAGAGTATCTACGTTTCTTACTTTTTTGCTTTTTCGTTCGGAGTCTTTATGCAACGACTGCGTGAATTGTCGCGTCGTGTTGAGGCTGTGTATGGCGAAATGGCGGACATCTACGCCGGTTACCAACAAGCGCGCGGTCTTCATTGCCGCAGTGGTTGTGGTGCCTGCTGCCTGCATCCGGAGATTGAAGCCTCGGTGCTGGATATGTTGCCGCTGGCAATGCACCTGTTTGATCAGGGCACAGCCGAATCCACACTGGCACAACTAGAAGCGGCCCCAGCTGGTACCAGCTGCCCGATGTACCAACCTTTATCCTTTGATGGCAAACAGGGACAGTGCCGCATTTATCAATGGCGTCCGACTTTGTGCCGAACCTTTGGTGCCGCAGGTTATCGGGATAAGCATGGTAAAACGGCGTTATCCACTTGCAAAACCATTAAGCAGGAGCGCAGTAGTGCCTACGCCGAGACCTTGATCGCCATGGAGCTGGATCCGCCTCCGATGCTCAGTCATGCCCGCCAGCAGGTCAATCAGCTGGACTACGAGCTTAGTCGCAGCAGCTTGCCGATAGCCGAAGCAATGCAGGCAGCCTTACGCAAAGTACTGTTTCAGGCCTGCTATTCTGAAGTAGACATTGATCAACAGATCGCCTAAGCCTTGCCTCATCATCCTTTCCTGTGTCAGGCTAAACAGACAACCGCCTGACACAGCACCCTCCATGACAGCAGCCAACCCTCACTATACCCGGATCTGGGAGACCGTCCTGCAAATACCCGCTGGCAAGGTAGCCAGTTATGGCCAGATTGCTGATTTGGCTGGACTGCCCGGCCGCGCCCGGCTGGTGGGTAAAGCATTGGGCTATGCTCCTAAAGAATTGGCAGTACCCTGGTACCGGGTACTGCGCAGTGATCGCAGCCTGGCGTTTCCAGCGGACTCAGAGACGGCTCTACGTCAGCGTGAACTGCTGCAGGATGAAGGGGTGCTGCTTACAAACAACCGGGTGCGCAAAGCCGATCTCTGGCAGCCGGATTTGATGGAGTTGTTGTTTCAGCTAAAATACTAGCCGGCTGAAGTTAGCAATACTGACCGGCCACCCATCCTGAGCTCCAGGCCCACTGAAAGTTGTAGCCGCCGAGCCAGCCGGTGACATCGACCACCTCCCCGATAAAATACAAGCCCGGCTGGTGTTTCGCTGCCATGGTTTTCGACGACAGCTCATTGGTATCCACCCCGCCCAAGGTGACTTCGGCGGTGCGGTAGCCTTCGGTGCCATTGGGCTTGAATACATATTGGGTCAGGCTGTCACACAGGCGCTCAATACTTTTCGGGCTCAGTGCTTTGAGCGGCTGGTTCTGAAATACCTTCAGCGCCAACAGTTTTTCCACCAGGCGCTTTGGCATTATCCGTGTAAGTGTGGTTTTGAGCTCCTGCGCCGGGTGTTGCTGTTGTTGGCTCTGCAGAAAACCTACCAAATCCTGACCCGGTGTCAGATTCACCAGCAGCTCATCCCCTGGCTGCCAATAGCTGGAAATTTGCAAAATAGCCGGACCACTCAAGCCTCGGTGGGTAAACAGCATGTCTTCTGCAAACAGGGTGTGGTTTGCTTCTGCTGTTACCGGCAGCGAAACACCACTGATTTCTTCAAACACCGCTTTATCGCTCGGTTGCCAGGTTAGTGGCACCAGACCAGCCCGCACCGGCAGTACCTTCAAGCCAAATTGCTCAGCCAACTGATAACCAAAGGCGGTCGCGCCTAAATTCGGCAGGCTCAGGCCACCACTTGCCACCACCAGGCTCTGACATTGCAACGAGTGCGTTGCAGTACGAACCTGGTAACCACCCTCTTCGCTGCTTACCGACATAATCTGTTGCGACAGTGCCATCACCACATCCGCCTGATCACACTCCTGCTGCAACATGGCGACAATGTCTTTGGCGCTGTCATCGCAAAACAACTGCCCCAGGGTTTTCTCGTGGTAAGGAATTTGGTAGCGCTGCACCAGATCAATAAAATCCCACTGGGTGTAGCGGCTTAGCGCTGACTTGCAGAAATGCGGGTTGGCCGAAATAAAATTGTCCGGGCTGGCATAAATATTGGTGAAATTGCAGCGCCCGCCGCCAGACATCAGAATTTTGCGGCCAATGCGTTTGCCATTATCCAGCACCAGCACACGGCGGCCACGTTTGCCTGCCTCAATGGCGCAAAACAGCCCGGCGGCACCGGCCCCAACCACAATAACATCCCAATCAAGCTGCACCTGATTGCTCCTGTCGTTGCTGCTGATAACCAGCCAGCAACGGCTGCCAATCCGCTTCCTGCCAGTGAAAAGGGCTAAGCTTGCTCTTTTCTTTGGTCAATGAGCGCAGCAAACGATCGAGGTTTTGCTGTTTCCAGGGGCCTTCGCTGCGCGGCCCGCATTTATCAAAATCAATCAGCCAGACCTTACCGGCCGTATCCAACAAGATGTTGTGGCAATTTAAATCCGAGTGGTAAATCTGCTGTTGATGCAGCCGGGCAATCACCCGCCCCACTTCACGCCATTCGTCGGCGCTAAGCGCCCGCTCTTTATGCAGCAGCTGCGCCAAATCGGTGCTGTTTGGGATCCGCTCAACCAGAATATCGGCACTGTAAAACAAACCATGCCGCCGCATACGAGCCGCCGCCGGGCGGGGCACCGGCAGGCCCTGGGCATGCATATCGGCCAACAAACGAAACTCCCGGATAGCGCGACTGGCCAGCGTTGGCTCGCGCAGGAATTTATCTTTGTTCAACTTACCAATCAGGCCACCACGGTAATAATGGCGCAGTACCAGTTCGTGTTCGCCCTGACGCACAAACCAAACTGTGCTGCGGCCATTGGCTTGCCCCAGCGCGGCTTGTTGCTGTTGCCAGTAAGTCGGAGCAAACTGCTCAGCGCTAATCTGCTGGAAAAAATCCGGGTTATACCAATAACGGTTCTGTTTATCCTGATGTTGTTTCATCGGAACATTCACTCCTGGCAGGTGAGAGCCAATCAACGCGACACTGCGCCTGGCTGCACCACTGTGCTGACTGAAAAAGTGCCGGGCACGCTGCCCGGCCTCAAGCCTTTGTTCTTGGTTGGCAAACTGCTGCAGCACTTGCTGCTCAAGCTCAACTGCTGTACTGGCATAAGACACCAACTGCTGGCGCTCTAATTGCGTAAACAAACTGCTGAAATTAAATACATGGGGGCCACTTAGCACACTTTTGCCAAAGGCCATCGCTTCCAGCGGGTTGTGGCCGCCACGCTCTATCAGGCTGCCCCCGACAAAAACCACATCGGCCAGTGCATACCAGTGCAACAACTCACCCATGCTATCGGCCAGAAACACCTGGCTATCGGCAGAGGGCAGTCCCTGCACGCTGCGCCGGCTCAACCGCAGACCTTGCTTTTGCACCAGATGAGCAACCTGACTAAAGCGGTCCGGATGCCGCGGCACCAGCACCAGCAGCAGCTCTGGCAAATGCGTTTGCAGAGTCTGGAACGCCTGCAGCAGCAGTTCATCTTCACCGGCATGGGTGCTGGCAGCAACCCAAACCTTACGGCCACTAAACGCCGGGGCCAGCTGCGCTTGCTGGTCGGTAAAATCGGCCGGCAACGCCATCTCGTATTTTAGATTGCCCGCCAGCGCCCCCGCTCTGGCATCCAACCCCAAAGCCCGAAAGCGACGTAAACTGGCATGGTCCTGAGCCAGTAACAAGCGAATGGCTGGTAACAATATGCGGGTAAGCCAGTAAAAACGACGATAGCCTTTGGCCGAGCGCTTGGATAAGCGGGCATTGGCCACCACCAGTGGGATCTGTTGCTGGCGGGCTGCCGTTAGCAGGTTGGGCCAAAGCTCGGTTTCCATCACCACCACCAGCCTGGGCTGCAGGCGCTGCAAAAAGCGGCGATTGCTCACTGGCAGGTCAAACGGCAAGTAACAGTGCTGCACCCTGCCGCCAAATTGTTGCAACAGACGGGCAGAGCCGGTTGGTGTAGTACAGGTAACGGTGAGCGGCAAAGCCGGATAGCTGGTTAGCAGCTGCTCAACCAATGGCGCTGCTGCGACCACTTCGCCGACCGAAACCGCATGCAACACGATACCACCCGGCTCCATGGTGGCAGGTACACCACCAAAACGCTCGCCCCAGCGCTTCAAATAACCACTGTCGTATCGCGCCCGCCAGACAAAGCTGAGCAATACCAACGGCAGCAACAGCAACAGCAACAGACTATAAAGCCAACGCATAGGGCGTTAGTTCCTTAACCCCACATCTCTTTGACCCACTGTACCGGTAAGACCCGGCGATACCATTTACCACTAATCCCTGCAATCGCATCCGGTGGATTGGGCTTGCCATGAAAAGCAACAATTTTAGCGCCGGCCGGAATGGTGGCTGGCTTGAACCAACTCATGATACCCTTGGGCAAGCAGTGCCGCTTAAAGCTGACACACCAACCCTCTGGCCAGTACTGCAACTTGCCTTGCGCCGCCAGGTTTTGGGTAACAAACTCCTGCTCGTTACGCACCTTGGCCAGCTCACGGTCTTTGTGATTTTTCAGCAGTTCAATTAAATCGCTGTGCGCACCGATGGTATAACGATACACCGAGGTATTGCCGGTGGCATCGGACTTGTCCCACTCTTTAATGACAAAGAACTCACCCTCAGGCTCGAAGAAGCTATCGATGTTATCGACAATCACCACATCAAGATCAATAAACAGGGTTGGCCCGGTCAAATCATACAAAGGATCAGCAAAGCTGGTGACTTTTAACCAACCATGGCCAAAGCTCCAGGGCTGGCGCTCATCAAAATCTTTAAAGCCCACCATAGGGATTTCTTTGACTTCAATGTGGGCATCAATGCCTTCGGCGTCATCGGTCAGACAGACAAAACGGTGTGGCAACGTCAGGTTGCGCTGCACCATCGCATGCAGTTTATTCACATAATCCGGGCCATATTTCTTGCCCCACTTGATACAAAGCACATTCACGGTTTGTTGAGTTGTTGCCATAGCGCAGTCACCATCAAAAATTAGAGGTTTATCATACCAGTTCAGTGGCACAAATGAAAAAAGGGAAGCGCTGGAGCTTCCCTTTTGCTTAGCAAAGCATCAGAGGGCCGCTAAAATCGTCTCGGCTTTACTGACTTCAAACGACTTGGGAGGCTCGACATTAAGCAGCGTCACTTTGCCATCGTCCACTATCATGGCATAGCGCTGCGAGCGTACGCCGCCAAAATCACCGGTATCCATGGTGAGGCCAGTGGCCTTATGAAAAGCACCACCGCCATCGGCCAGGAAGGTAATTTCTTCGGCATTTTGTGTTTCCGCCCAGGCTGCCATTACGAACGCATCATTCATCGAGGTGCAGACAATGCTGTCTACGCCTTTGGCTTTAATTTCATCGGCCAGCGCAATGTAGCCTGGCAGGTGCGCCTCTGAACAGGTTGGGGTAAAAGCACCGGGCACCGCAAAGAGCACCACTTTTTTGCCTTTGAAAATATCTGAGGTACTCGGGTTTTTCATGCCATCGCTGGTTAGTTGCGAAAAGCTGACTTCGGGTAAGGTATCGCCTGATTTAATCATAGGTTGCTTCCTGTATCGGGTGAATGGGCTTGCATCAGTGTAGCTGAAAAAAACATGCTGACTGCCAGTTTCAGATGGCAGCCTTTACATACACATCAAAACGGTTGTTCTTTCCTTTGACCTCATGGCTGGGTTTGGTTCCGGCTAAAGGTGGTGCATAAGCTGGTCGTTTGACCACCACCCGCTTACTGGCCAGAGCCAAAGCTGCAGGTAATAAGGCATCGGCGTCCGGGTCCTCCCCGACCACCTGATGAAAAGCGCGCATTTCTTTTTTAACCAGAGCGGATTTTTGCCGCTCGGGAAACATCGGATCCAGATAGACCACATCGGCGGCACTCAGCTGGCTTAAAGCCTGTTCTGCAGGGGCAAAGTGCAGTTGCATCCGCTCAGGCAGCCAGTTCGCCAGCTCCGGGTGCTCGCCAGCCCGGCGCAGCCCATCGGCCAGCAAAGCCGCCACCAGCGGATTGCGCTCTACCAACGTAAGATGGGCACCCAAGCTTGCCAATACAAAGGCATCCCGGCCCAGCCCTGCCGTGGCATCCACCACGCGCAGATCACGCTTCTTGTTCAGGCCCACCGCCTTGGCAATGGCCTCGCCCATCCCACCGCCATGCTGACGGCGGTAGCTGGCAGTGCCGCTGGCAAAGTCAACCAGGATATCGCTTTGTTTGGGTAAGTCGGCATGACGCAGCACCAGCGTCTGCTGCTGCCAGGCCAGATGCCAGCCCTCGGCTTGTTCCATCAACAACAACCCAAAGCGCTGGCCTAAGGCGGCTATATAAGCTTGGTCAGCAGCACTGTGCATGCTGTCTGGCAACACAATCATCCGGACCGGCTCCCCAAAAGCGCACAGTGTAACCTGCCAGCAGCCATCACACCAGCAGCCCAGCGGACTTAGATCCCCTGCGGTTTATTGGCACCGGATAAAGTGCACTGGCCGTCTACCAGGCTGACAGCAGGCTCGGGCACGATGGCGCAATCCGACATCCGGCCAAGCCGGATATTTTCCGCTTCTGCCGCTTTGTTGTAACTGGCTATTTTTTGCTGCAACACGGTTTCATTCACTCCTTTGGTGGAGTACGCAATGTATTCAGCCGGTCCGCCACAAGGTTTATGGCCAAAGCCTATCACCCGGCACTGCTGCACATCATCTGCTTCTGCCTTCCCTATCATGGCAAGAATATCCGCCCGCATTTTTTGTAAATCAGGATGGTCCCGCATTTGTCGCTCCCGCTCTTTTACGGCTGCTCTGGGGTTGGTGACCGGGTCAATCGGCTCGATCAATGGCTCCGGAGCCAGTCGCTCCCCCCCCGCCTGGCCCTGCTGACAAGCACCAAGTAAGGCTACAGCCACAACAGCCATCAGCCAATTCAGTTTTCGCATCTAAATCTCCTGTCGTCTTACTGCGGTTTGCACTAAAATTAAGCACCCGTTAAGCTTAGCAGATTAAGCTGGCAGTTGTTGAGCTTAAGTTAGCATAGGACACCAAAATGAAACATACCCTTTGGCTGGTAGCAATTGTTGTCAGCTTGTCGCTGAGTGGCTGTGGCGCCATTCATACTTCGGTGGCCAAACGCAATCTGGATGTACAGACCCAGATGAGCTCCACCATTTTCCTGGATCCGGTGGAGCCTGAGCAGCGCACCATCTTTGTCGATATCCGCAATACTTCGGACAAGCCCGAGTTTGATATTCGCCCCATGGTGATCCAATCGCTGCAGCAGCGTGGTTATCAGGTGATTGACAGCCCATCTCAGGCCACCTACTGGTTGCAGGCGAATGTACTGCAAGTCGGCCGCACCAATGCCCGGGCTGCCAACAGCGCAATGAATGCTGGCTATGGTGCTGCCGGCGGTGCTGTGCTTGGCCATACCGTGCACAGAGCAACCGGTGGTTCCTCCGGTAGCGCCGCCACCGGTGCAGCCATTGCCGGCGCCGTGGCTGGCACGGTATTTGATGCACTGATTGAAGATGTCTACTACAGCGTGATTACCGATATTCAAATCATGGAACGTTTTGATGGCACTGTGCGGGAGCGTTCGGAGCATGTGTTGGTGCAGGGCGATAGCGGCAGTACCACCTCCAGTTATCAGCGCCAAAGCGACCAACGCCGTTATCAAAGCAGGGTCATCAGCTATGCCAATCAGTCCAATTTGAAGTGGGAAGATGCAGCGCCTGATCTGCAAATGGGACTGGTGCGGGCGTTAGCAGGCTTGTTCTGATGCATCAGGCCGTTTTTAGCCTCTGCCTGTTTCTGCTAACCCTGCAGCTTACCGGTTGTACCGCCATTCATCGCTCCATCGCCAAAGGCGAGCTGGATGTGCAAACGCGAATGAGCCAGACCATCTATCTTGATCCGGTTGAACCCGAGTTACGCACAGTGTTTCTGGATTTTCGCAGTACCTCAGCTGAGTTTCAGCAACCGTTGGATCAAGCCGTAATCGAGTTTCTGCAGCAGCGGGGGTATCAGATCACCCAGAGCCCGGCGCAGGCGCAGTATTGGCTGCAAGTGAATGTCCGTACCGTGCTAAAACAAGCACCGGAGCAAGTGCTGGCTCAGGCCGAGTTTGGCATGAGCGAAGCTGAGATTGAGCAACTGATGAATCCGGCATTGCTGGCCCTGCCCGCTCTTTTGCCGGAAGATGTCACTGAACAGCCGGCACAACAGCGCCGCTCCAGCCGCTCGTCCGGCAGCAATGTTTATGTAGGCTATGCAGATAGCGTCGATGTCAGCAGCCGGGATCTACGTAACGCGGCCATCGCACTGGCCATTATTGCTGGGACCGAATACGCTGGCCGTCAATTGGTCAAAGATGTCTACTACACCATGGTGACTGACTTGCAAGTGGCAGAGCGTATCGCCACAGACAGTGACGAGTTGGTGCTGGAGTACAGCCAGCATCTGTTGTTGCAAGGCGATAGCGGCAGCACCGACACCCTGTGGGAGCGGGCAACCGATCGGCGCAAATACCAGGCTCGGGTGATTAGCTTCGCCAATCAGGCCAACTTGAAATGGGAAGATGCTGAACCAGGCCTGCAGTCAGGCCTGATCCGTTCTTTGGCAGGTATTTTCTAAACCTCCAGCCGGTGTTCCCTTAGCTTGCAATCCCCATATGCCGCAGCAAAGCTTCATTGGATGGCTCACGGCCGCGGAAGCCTTTAAACAGCTCCATCGGCTCGGCACTGCCACCACGCTCTAAAATCCATTGCAGGAAGTCACGCCCGGTTTGCGGATTAAAGACCCCTTCTTCTTCAAAGCGGCCAAAGGCATCGGAGGACAACACCTCGGCCCACAGGTAGCTGTAGTAGCCAGCGGCATAGCCACCGGCAAAGATATGGCTAAAACCATGCTGAAAGCGATTAAAGCGCGGCGGAATAATCACCGACACCTGCTGTCGCACTTCATCGAGCAAGGCTTGCACCCGACCACCCAGCTCTGGCTGGTACTCGGCGTGCAGCCTGAAATCGAACAGCGCGAATTCAAGTTGACGCACCAGGAACATGGCTGACTGGAAGTTTTTCGCCGCCAGCATTTTATCCAGCAAGTCCTGCGGCAGAGCCTCGCCGGTTTGGTAATGGCCCGAGATCAGCTGCAAGGCCTCTGGCTGCCAGCACCAGTTTTCCAGAAACTGGCTCGGTAGCTCGACCGCATCCCAGGCCACGCCATTGATGCCAGCCACCGCAGCCGCATCGACCTGCGTCAGCATATGATGCAAACCATGACCAAACTCATGAAACAAAGTCACCACTTCATCGTGGGTAAAGAGCGCTGGCTTGCCACCAACCGGCTTATTGAAGTTGCAGGTTAAATAGGCCACCGGGCTTTGCAGCTCACCAGTAGACAGGATACGCCGGCCGCGGCAGTCGTCCATCCAGGCACCACCGCGCTTTTTCGACCGGGCGTACAGATCGAGATAGAAGCTGCCACGCAGCGCGCCTGTGCTATCAAAAATATCGTAAAAACGTACATCCGGATGCCAGACATCGACGCCTTCACGCTCGCGCACTGACATGCCAAACAACTTTTCAATCACGGCAAATAAACCCGGCACCACCTTGGTTTCCGGGAAATAAGGCCGCAGCTGTTCATCCGAGATAGCATAGCGGGCTTGCTTCAGTTTTTCCGAGTAATAGGCCACATCCCAGGCTTGCAAATCGCTGTGCTGGTACTCGCTTTGGGCAAAGGCTTTCAGCTCAGCCAGCTCTTTTTCGGCCTGCGGCTTAGCGCGGCGGGCTAAATCCTGCAAGAAGTCCAGCACCTGGGCCGGAGACTCGGCCATCTTGGTGGCCAGTGATTCTTCGGCGGCATTGGCAAAATCCAGCAGCTGCGCCAATTCATGCTTTAACGCCAGGGTTTCTTCGATAATGGCGCTGTTGTCAAACTGACCGGCATGCGGCCCCTGATCGGAGGCCCGGGTGCAATAGGCCTGATAAACTTCTTCGCGCAAACTGCGATCATCGGCATAGGTCATCACCGGTAAATAGCTCGGGAACTCCAGCGTCAGTACCCAGCCATCCAGTTCGCGGTTTTTGGCTTCCTCGGCTGCGGCTGCCTTGGCATCATCCGGCAAACCAGCCAATTGCGATTCATCGGTCAGGTGCTTGTGCCAGGCCTGGGTGGCGTCCAGGGTATGGTTGGAGAATGTGGACGACAACTCCGACAGACGGCTTTGGATCTCGCCATAGCGCTGCTTTCTCTCAGCCGGCAAACCAATGCCGGATAATTTGAAGTCACGCATCGCGTTTTCAATGACTTTTTGCTGTGCAGTACTTAAGCTGGCAAAATCCGCACTTTCAGCCAGTTGACGATAGGCCTGATACAGGCCTTCGTGCTGTCCCAGCCAGGTGCTGAATTCGGACAGCAGTGGCAGGCAGCTTTCATAGGCCTCGCGCAGCTCTTGGCTATTGAGCACCGAGTTCAGGTGCGAGACCGGCGACCACAGCTTGCCCAGCCGGTCACTGCCCTCTTCCAGCGCCACCACCAGATTCTCCCAGCTAAAGCTGCTTTGCTGAAGCACCTGCTCCACGCTGTCACGGGCTTTGGCGATAGCCGTTTCCACGGCAGGCTTTACCTGCTCTGGCTTAATGGCAGAAAAAGGTGGTAAATCGGTAAATTCCAGCAAGGGGTTGTGCGCTGTGGTCATAAGGCATCCTGATCAACGGTACGTATCACCATTATGTTGGGGCAAAGAGTGGACAAGTCAAGACGCTTGTTTCAACGATCCTGATGCAAAGGCTCTTGTGATTCCAGCAGCTGTGCCTTATATAGAAGATAATTTGATGCAATCAATAGGACCATGTATGACCCGACATTACGATTACCTCGCCATCGGTGCTGGCAGCGGCGGCATTGCCTCGGCCAACCGGGCCGCCATCCGTGGCGCCAAAGCTGCGGTGATTGAAGCCAAAGCCGTAGGCGGTACCTGCGTGAATGTCGGTTGTGTGCCGAAAAAAGTGATGTGGTACGGCGCCCATATTGCCGAAGCCATCAAGTACAGCCAGGCCTATGGCTTTGATTTGCAGCAGCAAGGCTTTGATTGGGCCACTTTAGTGCGTAACCGCGAGGCCTACATTGCACGTATTCATGGCGCTTACCAGCGCGGCTTTGCCAGCAATGGCGTGGAGTTAATTGAAGGCTTTGCTACTTTTGTCGATAAAAACACGGTGGAAGTGAATGGCGAGCGCATCACCGCCGATCACATCACCATTGCCGTCGGTGGCCGGCCCAGCCGGCCCGATATTCCGGGCGCAGAGCTTGGCATCGACTCGGATGGCTTTTTTGCTTTAACCGAGCAACCGAAAAAAGCCGTGGTAGTCGGCGCCGGCTACATCGCAGTCGAAATCGCCGGTGTGCTGCACGCCCTAGGTAGCGATACTCATCTGCTGGTGCGAAAAGACCGGCCGCTGCGCAACTTTGATGCCGATATCACCGACGCCCTGCTGGAGCGGATGAGGCAGGATGAGCTGCAACTGCATACCCATACCGAAGTGAGTAAAGTTGAAGCAGGCAGCGATGGCCGCCTGACGGTGTATTTAAACAATGGCGGCATGCTGCTGAATGTCGATTGCCTGATTTGGGCCATCGGCCGCGAGCCAGCCACCGACGCCATTCAGCTGGACGCTGCCGGTGTCAGCACCGATGCGCACGGCTTTATCCGTACCGATGCCTTTCAAAACACCAATGTGCCGGGCATTTATGCCGTCGGCGATATCACCGGCGAAGCCCAGCTCACGCCAGTGGCAGTTAAAGCCGGCCGCATGCTGGCCGAGCGGCTGTTTAACCCGGCCATGCCGGAGGCCAAAATGGACTACCGCCTGATCCCCACCGTGGTGTTCAGCCACCCCCCCATAGGTACCATCGGCCTGACCGAAGCCGAGGCCAAAGCCGAGTATGGCGACACCAACATCAAGGTATACCGCTCCAGTTTTGCTGCCATGTACAACGCCATAACCCCACACCGGGCGCTTAGCACCTTTAAGCTAGTGTGTGCCGGTAAAGAGGAAAAAGTAGTCGGCCTGCATGGCATTGGCGAAGGCATGGACGAAGTGCTGCAAGGCTTTGCCGTGGCAATGAAAATGGGCGCTACCAAAGCCGATTTCGACGCCACTGTGGCGCTGCACCCAACCAGTGCTGAAGAGTTTGTGACGATGCGCTAAACTTTCTTCAGTTTCGTCTCAAGAGCTGGGGAGCGGGAAAAGGCAATGCGCACACTGCTAAGTTTAGCAAGCTACCTGCTGGCCGGTTATGGGCTGTTGTGCCTGCTGCTGTATCTGATGCAGCGCCAGCTGATTTATTTCCCGGTGCCGGCTGCCTTTCCGCCAGAACAGCCGCTGGTGTTGCAGCAAGGTAAGGTTCAAGTGCTGGTAAGTCAGCAGCCGCGGGCCAGTGATAAAGCTTTGCTGTATTTTGGCGGCAATGCTGAGGATGTGAGTGTCAGCCTGGCGGAGTTTGGCGCGGTATTTTCCAAGCACGCCATCTACCTGATGCATTACCGCGGTTATGGTGGCAGTGAAGGCCGGCCGTCGGAGCAGGCGCTGGTCAGCGATGCGCTGGCCTTGTTTGATGCCGTAGCAACAGAGCACAGCGATATTGTGGTGATTGGCCGAAGCCTGGGTTCAGGTGTGGCGGTACAACTGGCAGCGCAGCGACCGGTGCAGCAGCTGGTGCTGATCACCCCTTTTGATAGTCTGGCCAAGCTGGCCCAGCAACAGTTCCCGGTGGTGCCGGTGCACTGGTTATTAAAAGATCGCTACGAATCCGCCCACTATGCCAGCCACATTGATACCCCCACCTTGCTGCTGGTGGCGGAGCAGGATGAAATCATTGGCTGGGCGCGCAGTGAGGCGCTGTATCAGGCTTTTCCATCCGGCTCGGTTCGCATGCTATCTTTTGCTGGCAATCACAATAGCTACTTATCTGCCCAGCAGCTCTATGAGCTGACAGCGCGATCACAGCATAAGTGAACAAACACTTTGTAAAGCATTCATTGGTGTCATCGCTGCAATTGTTAATTTATTGCATTTGACAACGCTGCCGAAGCAGATAAAATAGGCGCAATTATTACAAAAAATTAAATAAAGATGGCCAACTCACTCGCTATTTCTCCGCAAGAGCGCGCCTATCTGGCCCAGGAAGATCTGGAAAGCTTCTGGTACAGTAGGCTACAAAAGAAAGATCCTGTTGCCCGCATAGGCTATGCTATCTGGGTAAAAGATGTTGATGATTTAAAGCATGCCATTGCTACCGGCGATCCTGCCTATTGGAATCACCGCGGCTTTGCCTACTGGGAACTGATGGCCCGCTCCACCGTAGTCAACCTAGCCGTAGGCCTGCAAAAAGGCGGCTTTCGGGGAACTCTTGGAGAAACCCGTCAAAAAATTAAGCGTGTTGGCCTCCGTGTTGCTGACTGGCATGCACAGTATGTTCATGAAGATTATCAAGACCAAATTGGCCAGGTTCCAGGACTACTTAGTCTAAAACAAATGGCAGATTACCATCACCGTGCTTTTCAGGAATTCAATATTCCACCTAGCTATTACGGTGGCACATGGTTTGGTGCCATACCGGAGAATATTCAATTTGAAACCTATGGTCACTTGTACTGCCACGATTGCGATAGTAGCGAAGGCTACCAGGGTATAAATCAATGAAAAATATTCTTTTCATTGGTGGTATTATTGCATTGCTTGCCTATGCGTTTACCGGTAACAGTAATAGCACAAACACTCCGGCCCAGTCCTTTTGTCCTCCGAAAGATTTCGTCGTCAATCTGAACATTCCGTCAGAGGCGTACAAAGATAAGAACTTTGATGCTTCTGATGATGGCGAGCTGGCTCTGCTGATGTTTCCACCCGAGTATGTTACGGAATCAATCGAGCATTACCAACCATATTTAGAGAGTCCACGTACCGGAAGGCTTCGTGCCCCTTTGCATGTCAATGTTCGAAAGTCTTCAAATTTTAATTGGCGCATCAACCATGAGCATGCCAGAGCCATTCTACATGGCCCTGATTTATATACAGATACTGATGAAGAAGAATTTGGCTGGAGAATCAGCATTTTTGATGGTGAGCAGTTCCATCCATGGGGAAGGTGTACAGATGACTTTAACGGCAGTCTGAGCTGCTTTCGTGACTTAAAGGTTGGCAATCTCTGGTTAAAATATGTTGTGCAGGCTGAAAATATTGCCCATTACCCTGAAATTGATGCCTTTCTGACAGAGCATATCACTGCCTGGCAATGTGACTCAGAATAACAGTCCCGGGAAGGTTTAAGTGTGCTGGCGGGCACAACAACTATCTGCCCGCTCAGCAAATCAAAAACTCGCTTTAGCCAGCACCCGGGTAATCAAACACCCAGTTAATAAACAGATTGGTGCCTACTTTGAGTGCCCGCTCGTCGGCGTAGAAAAATGGCGAATGGTTGGCTGGCATGCTGGCCGGATCTTTATCCGGTGGTGCCACCCCTAAAAATACAAACATGCCGGGTACTTCCAGCGCATAGTAGGAGAAATCCTCCGCACCGGTTACCAGCGGACTTTCCTGCACCATTTGCTCGCCTGCTACCGCCTTAGTAGTGGGCAGCATCCGCGCCACCAAATCAGGATTGTTGATGGTGACCGGGTAGCCTTCAATAATGGTCACCTCCGCTTTAGCACCGGTGACATGGGCCGACGCCTCTGCCGCCTGAGTCAGTTGGCGGAAAATTTGCTGACGAATGTCCATATCGAAGTTACGAATGGTGCCTTCCAGATACACCTCATCCGGAATGATGTTGTTGCGCACCCCACCTTCGACAATACCAAAGCTCACCACCGCAGGTGCCCGAGTAATATTGATTTGCCGGCTAACAATGGTCTGCACATTGTTGATGATTTGCGCCGCCGCCACGATAGGATCAACCCCGGCCCAGGGCGATGAGCCATGGGTCTGCTGCCCTTTAACCCGGATTTCAAAGCGATCGGACGATGCCATCAAAGGGCCTTTACGGTAGCCAATAGCGCCAAGTGGCGCCTGGCCCCAGACATGAATGCCAAAAATGGCATCCGGCTTTAACTCAGCAAACAGACCTTCACGCAGCATCAGCTCAGCACCACCTTCTTCCCCGGGTGGCGCGCCTTCTTCTGCCGGCTGAAAAATAAACATCACGGTGCCAGCCACCTGCTCACGATGCCCGGCCAAATACTCGGCAGCGCCCATCAACATAGCGACATGCAAATCATGGCCACAGGCATGCATCACCCCCACTTCATTGCCACGGTACTCGCCAATGACGGTAGAACGAAAAGGCACATCGGTTTGCTCGGTGACCGGCAGGGCATCCATATCGGCCCGCAGGGCAATCACCGGGCCAGGTTTACCACCGCGTAAGACGCCGACCACCCCGGTATGGGCAATCTCAGTTTGCACCTCCATGCCCAAATTTCGCAAATGCTCGGCGACCAAAGCAGCCGTTCGAAACTCGCGGTTACTGAGCTCCGGGTGCTGATGAATGTCCCGTCGCCAGGCAATCACCTTTTGTTCCAGCTCGGTGCTGATGGTAGGTCGAACAAGCTGTTCTGCCTGCAGAACGGCAGGCAAGCACAAAGGAATGGCTATGAGTAAGAACCGAAGCATGAGACTCTCCTTTTACAATCAAGGCTTTGAGCTTAGCCGCAATCCTGGGCCTAAGCAATGCACTTAGTCCTCAGAGTCCTGTTGTTTTTCCAAGCCTTCTTTAATCATGCTCTCGGAGGATTGGGTTGGCAGCATCACCGTGGCACTGGCGCGGCGCTGACGTTGGCGACGGTCAAAAAACCGAACATACAGCGCCATAGCGCCCACTACCACCGGCAGGCTGCCGATAAACCAGAAAAATACCTGAGTGCCTACAAAGTGCATCAACAGGCCGGATATCAGCAAACCACAGATGGCACCCTGGCCATTTGCCCGCACCAGAGCGCTGCTGGCCCCCACCATCTGCTCTTTATTGAGATAATCATTGGTATAGGCCACGACCATCGAAAAAATCGGCAGCATCACAGCACCAAATAAAAAGTAGCTGACATAAAGCAGCAACACCTGGGTGCTATCCAGACTGGAAATCCACAGCGCCATAGCACAGGAAGCAAAAGCGCAGCTGGCAATGACCAGCCGCCGGTCGAAGCGATCAGACAGTTTGCCGAGTTGGAACTGGAAACACAAAGAGCCAAAAATCAGGCAAGCCACCAGATTGGCGATTTGCGTCAGCTCCAGGCCAAGCCGGGAAAAGTACACCGGTCCAAGGCCAAATAAAGAGGCATAAGCGAACTGCATTAAGAAACAACCGATGATCCCAAGCGGGGCGACCCGCATCAGCTCACTGGCCCGCATTTTTTGCGGTGGCCCAAAAGAAGGTGTGGTGGTGGGCGTAATCAGCAGCGGGATCACGGCCGCACTGATTAAAATAGACACCAGAGTAAACTGAATAAAATCGCGAGGATCACCGATGTAGAGCAAAAATTGCCCCAGACCAATACCACCAAACAACATCATGACGTACAGCGACATCAGTTTGCCACGATTTTGATTGGTCGCCCCCGCATTAATCCAGCTTTCCGCAATAACAAAAATGGCAGAAAAACAAAAACCAGAAATCATCCGCAGTACAAACCAAACCCCGGTATTGACCCAGATGGCATGCACCAAAATGCTGATCGACGCCAACGCCGCCAGGGCCGCGAAGGCACGGATATGGCCGACCCGATGGATCATTTTTGGCGCCCGGATGGCCCCCAGCAAAAAACCAATAAAATAACCCGCCAATATCATGCCTGTACTGGCACTACTAAAGCCTTCCATCTCTGCCCGAATCGACAACAAGGTATTTTGCAGGCCGGTGGTCATGCCGACGATCAGCATCCCCAACAGCAATGGCCAGATGGTTCGTATCATTGCAAACAAAGCAAAGTCCTTGTAGTAAGAGCTGGAGCTTGAATTAACGCACTGAAGTTCAATAAGATTAGCAAAACCGAACCAGTCAGGCCAGTGCATGCATTAAGCCAAAAAGGGTACGCCTAAAGCAGACTGGTGTTCTTTGCCAGTCTGTGGCAGGCTGCCAGAAAACCAGGGAGTAAAAGCATACCATGAATCAATGCATCCGCCTTTTGATCTTCGTCAGTATTGGCCTCCTCGCAGCAGCTTGCTCCGAACCTGCCAAAGTCACCGAGACAGCCAAACCCGATCCCTGGGCGGCTCTTTCCGAACAAGAACGCGAACTGCTGCGCCATGGCGAAGCCAGAGCCCGCAGCTGCGCAGCCTGCCATGGCCCCCAGGGCATTTCCCGCAACCGCATGTACCCAAGCATTGCCGGTATGAGCGCCGAAGAGATGACAGCGGCGTTACTGGCTTACCGTAGTGGTGACATCGTCAACCCATTAATGTCCCCACAAGCCAGGGGATTATCGGATGACGACATTGCAGCGCTGGCTTTTTACTTCACTCAGCAAAAAGCCGATTGAGTTCTTGCGGGCTTATGTAAGATGCATTAAGTTAGTTGCTTACCCAAGGTTAATCCATGTGAACAACTATGCGCTACGTTTCGATATTTATCTGCTGCAGCCTGTTTATGTTAATTTCCTGCGGTGGCAGCGAGTCCACTCAATCGCTGCCACCACCGGTTTCTACACCTATTCCTGAGCCTGAGCCAGCCCCTTTTAGTGTCCAGTTAAGCGGATTACATGGTCTGATCGTAGGTGAATTACAACTTAGCGAGCAGTATCTGTTTGCGCTCACCAATGCCGGACTATTCCGGGCTGATCTACACACCTTGGAATGGCAATCCCTGGGCTTTGATGATGCACACGTTTTATCCCTGGCCCGCATTGCCGATCATCATATGCTGGCTGGTGTTCAGCAGCAGGATGATGAGGGTTATCATACTTTTAGCCTGTATGAAACCACCGATGCTGGCCACAGCTGGCTGGAAATCAAACATAACTTTGGGCATTACGAGACAGAAAACGAGCAGGGAAAAGAGCAGATATTTCGCACCGAACCACCTTTCGCGCTGATCTATGAACCCGACAACGCAACCCTCTACGGTTCTGGTTACGATGTGCTAGCCCACTCCACGGATTATGGTCTGAGCTGGCAAGTCCTCCATGGTGGCTGGGGGATGTTCAGCCAACCTAATACCGCCCTTGCTATCAATCCAGATAAAACTGAGGTGTGGTCTGGTGGGCAGGGCTTACAAGAGAATCCTTTGCTGTACCAATTCAATCTCCATACCAGTGAATTGATTGAGCATCATGCAGCGATGCGGGAAGTGTTGAGTCATGAGGGGATACCTGGACCAGCCGTTGTTTATGCAATCCGATTTTTTGCTGATCAGCCAGAACGAACTTTTGTCATGGGTGAAGGAGGCATAGCTTTCAGTGACGATCAAGGCGGCAGTTGGCACAGCATGATTGGCGATGTAAATTATCGATTTTATTACGACCTGCTGCAAGACCCCACCACATCACGTCTCTATACAGCTGGCTGGAGTAAAGAATTCGATTTGCCGCAACCCTTGATCATTGAATGGTCGGATGATGCCGGGCAAAGCTGGCAACGCTATCAATATCCATCAAACAGTCTCTTTGGCGGGGTGCGCAGTATGGTAATGCATCAGCAGCAAGGAGAGCTCACTCTGTTTTTTGGGCTTTATAAAGGTGGTGTTATCCAAGTTAAACCCACACAGCCGTGAAACCAAAGCACTGGTTTTGACAGAGCCAGCCTAGTTTGCCAAGATAACGGCACTTTCAGCCACGACCGCTCATTGGAATCCGTTATGTTGCAAAAACTCACCCTGCCTTGCCTGCTGATCATGCTCAGCCTGTTTTTGGCTGCCTGCTCTCCGGAGCCGGTAGTCTCATTAAGCCCGCTTGGGCAAGACCGTGGCGATAGCTTCCAGCAAGCACAACAACAAGGTCAGGCGAGCCTGACAGTGCTGTATGTACCGGCCGAAGGTTTTGCTTACACCAATGCTGCCGGTGAGCTTACCGGCGTCAGTGTTGAAATTATGCGGGACTTTGCCCGTTGGGCCGAGCGCCACCACCGTATCCGCTTGCAGCTCAACTTTGTCGAAGAGACCAACTGGCAGCACTTTTATCAGCGGGTGATGCAGGCAGAGGGCGGTGTATTTGGCCTTGGCAATGTCACCATCACCGAGGCGCGTAAACAAGAGCTGCAATTCTCACCACCTTACATGAATAATGTCGCCGCCCTGATCACCCATCAGGATGTCGCTGAATTGCAGGATTGGGCAGATTTTCCCAGCCAATTTGCAGAGCTGGAACCGCTGGCATTTTCCGGTACCTTGCATGAAGTGCGTATTCGCCGCCTGCGTGACAGCTATCAACCAGGCCTTGCCATTCAGCGCGTCACATCCAACCCGGATTTGTTGGAGCTGGTCGCATCCGGCGCCTTTTACAGCTACGTTGATGCCTACAATTACTGGCGCGCCCGTCAGGCAGGTATGCCACTGCGCGATCACCCGCTAGCTGCTGAAACCGATGAAACCTTTGGTTTTATAATGCCACTCAATAGCGACTGGTCGCAGTTCATGCAGGCTTTCTTTGCCGCGGAAGGGGGGTACCGTCACACTGCCAGCTACCGCCAGATTATGCAGCAGCACCTGGGGCAGGAATTGGCTGAGCTATTGCTTGGTCACGAATAAATGATACAGGAGTCGTTGCGAATGTTGTTGATGAAAACCTCTGCCCGCCATTGGTTAGGTTTTATTTTATTGTGCTGCTTGCTGCCATTGGCACAAGCCGACCTGGCACGCTCTGAGGCTCAGTTGGCACACTTTAGTGCCGAGGATATTTTCGAGCTGGAATTTGCCAGCGATGTGCAAATATCACCGGATGGTCAGCACATTGTGTATGTGCGCAACAGCAACAATATTCAGCAAGACAATACCCTGCAACGTCTGTGGATCCTCGACACCAGCACCGGTCATCACTGGCCGCTGCTAGATGATGAGTTTCAGTACAGCCAGCCACGCTGGGCACCGGACAGTAACCGCATCGCTTTCATCTCGAACCGTAGCGGCAATGCACAAATTCACGTGCATTGGCTGGCACAACGCCGTACCGCCCGAATCAGCAATCTGACCCACCGCCCCGAGCAGCTGGCTTGGTCACCGGATGGGCAGCAACTGGCCTTTCTGATGGAGGTCCCTGCAGAGCCAACCTACTTTGCCCGCAGTGTATACCGACCCAAAGCACCCAAAGGTGCTGAATGGGCCGCGCCCCCACTGATTGTTGAACGCACATATTACCAGCAAGATGGCCGGGGTTTGCTGGAGTCTGCCTACCGCCAGGTCTTTGTGCTACCAGCCTCCGGTGGCAGTGCCCGTCAACTGACTGAGGGCCCCTACCTGCACCAGGGCCCTTTGGCCTGGTCACCCGATAGTCAAAGCCTGGTGTTTTCAGCCAACCGCAGCAGTGACTGGGAATACCAGCCACGCCAGGCTGATTTGTATCAATTGCAGTTAAAAGACAGCCGTATCCAGCCTTTGCTAACCGGGCCGGGCCAGCACTATCACCCGGTATTCTCACCAGACGGTTTGCAACTGGCTTTTTTGTTTGCCCCGGATAAAGCCGTTGCCTATCGCAACAGCAAGTTACAGTTGCTGGATCTGCGCACCAAAGCGGTACAACCCCTGTTAAAAGAGCTGGACCGCTCGGTAGAAAACCCGGTTTGGCAAGACAACCAACAGCTGGTGTTCCAGTATGAAGATCGAGGACTCACCAAGGTTGCCCGGGTCACACTGCGTAACCGGATGGCCGATTTGGTTAGCGATGTATCCGGCGCCAACTCCGGACGGCCTTATTTGAGTGGCATGTTCAGCTTGTCGGACAAAGGCCAGTTGGCTTATACCCGAGGCTCCTCACAGCGGCTGGCCGATGTCGCGCTCTGGCAACATGGTCAGGTACGTAACCTGACCCAACTGAACGAAGACCTTTTAGGCCAGCGTGAGCTGGGCAAGGTGCACGAGTTTACTTACCGATCAAAACTGGATGATGAAGAAATTCATGCCTGGTACATCACACCACCGGGGTTTGACCCCAGCAAAAAATACCCGCTGATTTTGGAGATTCATGGTGGTCCGCACCTGCCCTATGGCCCACACTTTTCTGCCGAGCTGCAGCGCTACGCCGCCGAGGGCTATGTGGTGCTGTACAACAACTACCGGGGCAGTATTTCCTATGGCGAGCGCTTTGCGCTCTTGCTGCAAAACAAATACGCCTCCACCGATGATTTCACCGATCATATGTCTGGGGTGGATGCGATGATTGCCAAAGGCTTTATCGATGAAAATAATCTGTTTATTGCCGGCGGCTCAGCCGGTGGTATTGCCACCGCTTATGCCATTGGTTTAACCGATCGCTTTAATGCAGCTGCCGCCACCAACCCGGTGATCAACTGGGTCAGCAAGGTGTTGACAGCCGATAGCTACATGGCACAGATTCAGAATCAGTTTCCGGGTATGCCCTGGGAGCAGCATGAGCATTACTGGCAGCGCTCGCCGCTGTCGCTGGTGGGCAATGTGACGACCCCCACCCTGCTGTTTACCGGAGAGCTGGATCGTCGTACCCCGATGGCCGAAACTGAGCAGTTTTATCAGGCCTTACGCTTGCGGCAAGTCGATACCGCCATGGTGCGGGTACCTGGTGCTTATCATGGTGTATCCAACCGCCCCAGCCGGATGATTGCCAAAATCGAGCACACCCTGGCCTGGTTTGCCCGTTATCGAAAGGAGTAATGGGGCGAGCAGCACAAAAACAGTGCCGGTAAGCATTCGATTCTGCCGACTTTATAGGCTACACTGACTCTTCATCTGGTTGACAGGAAAAGAGATTTGGCCAAACTGCGGCAAAACATCTGGTTTCTCTTTGCACTGCTTTTTTTCGGCAGCTGTGTTCTGCTGATTTTTTTCCTGCATCAGCGCTGGCTGTTGGTGGTGCAGGAGCATCGTCAACAACAACATACGCAAGTTCAGCAGTTGGCATCTTCAGTGCAATCGCTGCTTTCAGTGCAACAAGTGTTGGCCGACTTATACCACGATCAATTGGTGCAATTGGTGCAGGACGGCCAATTGGATGTCGAACAAGGCACCCGGCTGCTTGACCATCTGATGCAAAATAATCGTTATGCCACCGCTTATGCTTTAGCTCGCCCTGATGGGAATTTGCTGATGGTGAGCTCCAATCGCAATATCGACCAGCTGGGTAACCTTCGCTATTACGCCTTAGATCATGGTGAATTTGAACGAGCTCTGGCTTCAAATAAACTTGAGCTTGGTCGAATCTACTTCATAGAATCTTTTGATGCCTGGACTTTTCCTGTCCGAAAGTCGCTTCGCTCGGCCGATGGTCAAGTTGTCGCCATCATGGCACTCGGTGTTTCTTTAAAGCGCGAACTGAATGCCTTTGTTGCACCATTGCTCTTGCCGAAAAAGAATAATGTCGCCTTAATCCGCCAACAAGATGGCTATTACCAGTTCTTTGCTGGCGAAGCATCGAATGCTGCAGAACGTTATGAGACACCGATCGATCTCAGTGTGTTGCAACAATTGCAAACCAGATTAAGCGAAAGTAGCGGCTTTAATCTGCAACAACTCAGAGTGTCGGAAGAAACCTTCACGGTTCAGCTGCTATTACCCGAAGGCCGGATACAGGCGGTGATCCGCTATTTGCCAGACTATCAGTTATGGGCTGTTTCGAAATTACACAATCAGGTGATGCAGGAAGCCTTTTGGCACAGCTCATGGCGCTATCTGCTGGTGTTTCTGCTAAGCCAGTTGCTGCTGTTCTTTCTGATTCGCACCATTTCGCAGGCCGATCGTTCCCGCCGGGCCGAATTGCTGTTTGAAGCCACCCACGACCAGCTTACCGGCTTACCAAACCGTAACTATCTTCGCCAATACAAGGCAAAGTTGCTAGGTACTGTAACTAACGGTTGTTATTTGCTGTTTTTGGATTTAGACAACTTTAAAACCATCAATGACTCTTTTGGCCATGAACTGGGGGATACGGTGCTAAAAGAAGTGAGTCGCAGAATTAAGGCGCAGGCCGGTAACTCCGCTGCCATTGTCCGCCACGGTGGTGATGAGTTCCTGATTTTCCTGCCTGCCACTTCCGAGCAGGCGGCCATGCAGCTGGCAAGCGAACTGATCCAGCAATTGTCCAGCCCTTACCAGGTAGAAAAATTACGCTTTGTGCTGGGTGCCAGCATAGGCATTGCCCATTACCCTGACCATGCCAATCAATTGGATGATTTGGTGCGGGCCGCCGACGTCGCCATGTACGAAGCAAAAAAAACCAAAAACAATATCTACCTGTACAGCAAACCACTGGATGCGCGTTATCAGCGTCGCTTTGCCATCGAGCAACGCCTGAGGACGGCCATTGAACAACAGCACTTATTTATGGTGTACCAGCCGCAAATTGATCGCGAAGGTCAACTCTACGGCGTGGAAGCTCTGGTTCGCTGGCAGGATCCGGTCGATGGGTTTATTCCACCGGATCAGTTTGTGCCAGTCGCTGAAAGCAGTGGTCAGATGCCGCTGCTCGGTCAGTTTATTCTGCAGCAAGCTTTTGCCGACATTAGCAAAGTTCAGCAACAGCTTGAACGCCGTTTTCAGCTTTCACTGAATATATCCATTCGCCAACTGTTGCACAGTGACTTCTTGCCACAATTAGTTGCCCAGATCCAACAACACCAACTGGTAGCTGAGCAGATCACGCTTGAGCTGACAGAGAGCATCCTGATTGAAGACCATGACCATGTGTGTCAGCTGCTTAGCAGCATCAAGCAACTCGGCTGCAAAATTTCCATGGACGACTTTGGCACCGGTTACTCCTCATTAAGCATGCTGCGAACACTGCCGGTGGATGAGCTGAAGATCGATAAAAGCTTTGTCGATTGCATGCTTGATGACGAAACCTGCCGCAATATGACTGCCAGCATTATTGCCATCGGCCAACGCATGAAATTACTGACCATAGCCGAAGGGGTCGAACATGGCCATGAGCATGATCTGCTTTTGCAGATGGGCTGTGAACTCTACCAAGGCTACTTCTTTGCCAAACCGATGTCAGCAGAACAGCTGCTTGGCTATCTTCAACAGCACTGACCAGCCAGCAGCAGGAGCAAACTTTAATCCAGGACAATAAAGTATCTGCCAGTATGGTCTAGACTCAGTGCCATTGCATTCAGGCACCAAAGGAGTCCACTATGGCATCGCACAACCCGCATCGCGTTTACATTCCAACCAATGCCCATTCCAACCAGTATCTGTTGGCCGAAATCAAACTGGACGATGGCTTTTACAGCCATTATGCCAGCGCGGATGACTGCTATCAGGGGCTGGCGCAGCAGCTGTTTAATCTGGCCGATGCACTGGAGCTGCGCAATGTGCATCTAATCGCAAATGATAAGCTGCCGGTGGTGCGTTTTCATACCGAGTCCTACACTTTTCAAACCGAGAAGCAAATTCTGTTTTTCTACAATCCCAAATACCATGAAGGCCAAAACCTCTTTGTCACCCCTGGCTACCAGGCACGGAAGATCCGCTTGCTGTTTCTCGCCACCGGCGAAGAGCTGCGCAGCCAGGCCGCCAACTTCCATGGCAAGGTGGTGCAGTTGCTCACGCAATTAAAACAGCAGCTGGCCGAACCGCGCGCCATTAAACTGCGTGATCACCAGCATCTGTCGTACGATCTCTTTGCCAAAACCAAAGGCCACAAAGAAAGCTACGGCTACAAATTACGTGGTCTGTACCCGCGCTATCAGGCCAGGCAGTGCGAGCTGCCAGCCGAGCACAGTGAAATCACCTATGTCACCGTCACGCTTCCGCTCAGCCGGGCGTTGAAACAACAGCTGCTGCATGAACGCAGTGAGGATTTCAGCCCGCTGTACCAAAGTTTGCAGGATAAATTCCAGCAAGCCTGTGCCGGCAAAAAACTCGATAGACTGGCGATGGTCGCCAACGGCCTTACCCCGCTGGTGCGCAACAGCAAATGGGATCAACACGATAAGAACCGCGAACTGCAAAAAATCAGCTTTAACCCGGATTGCACCGAGCCGCAGTACCTGACCTTCTGGCAAGCCGATAATCTGGTAGAAAGCGCGCACTTTGTGCTGGTGGCAAGCAAGGAAGACCACACTGAAATGGGCTATGGCCGCTTTATGAATCAGGTGGAAGACGCACTGCGCAGCTTCGCCAAAAGCATAGGCTTTGATGGCAACCACCAAAACCTGACGGTGCGATTCTTCCAGCACATCAGTTACGTGCTGTAAGGCTGGCATCCTGCTTTAGTCAAGAGGGCACAGACGATGGCCCTCTTTTTCGTTATACTAGCGCCGCCATGAATACAGCTACCAACAAAGCGCAGACTTACACTGTCCTGGCCACCCAGCTTGAACACCAGCTGTCGGAAAAAAACAGCGACTTTCTGACCTTCTTGCAGCCGGTAGAAAACCGCGATGAAGCCATGCACTGGGTACAGCACTACCGCGAGCGCTACCCCGATGCCAGCCATGTCTGCTGGGCGTACAGTATTGGCAATACCCGCCAGCCCGAGGCGCAAGCCTGCAGTGATGATGGTGAGCCGAGCGGTACCGCTGGTCGGCCGATGCTGCATGTGCTGACCGAGCGTGAGCTCGGCAATTGCCTGGCAGTTGTGGTGCGTTATTTTGGTGGCGTTAAACTGGGTGCCGGTGGTCTGGTGCGGGCTTATTCGGCTGCGGTGTCGCAAGCGGCCAATCTGGCAGAGCTTGGCACCATAAGCCCGCAAACCGAGCTTAGTATTCAACTTGGTTTTGCCGATGAAAGCAAAGTGCGGCAGCTGCTGAGCCAGCATCAGGGCGAGCTATTAAGCAGCGATTACAGCCACCAGGTCACCCTGACCATCCGCCTGCCACAAAGCGCTGAAGCCGTCTTTTGCCAGCAACTGAGCAATCTGACTGCAGGCAGCGCCGTCATTGACAACAACAGCTGATTTCCTCTTTGGCATTTCCTGCTATTCCATGGATAATAGCTGTTATAACACGACAAAAAATGACCCCATGGCAGCGAGCCGAAGCTGCCGACAGGATGCGCTATGTCTCAATTACTTCGTATTGTGCTGATCCACACCCACCTGCCTGGAGTGGTGGAATTGCAGCTTGATCAGCACACCAATATTTGCGGTACCAATGCCTCGGGTAAAACCACCCTGCAGCGGCTGGTACCGGTATTTTATGGCGAGCAGCCAAACCGGGTGGTGCCCAAAACCCGCAAAAAGTTTGATGAATTCTACCTGCCGTATTCCAACAGCTACCTGGTGTACGAATACCAGCGCGACAATGGCGAGATCTGCCAGGTGGTGCTGACCAAAAAAAGCGATGGCGGCGTCGAGTACCGCTTTGTCGGCGCGCCCTATCAGAGTGACTTCTACCTGCAGCAAAGCGATGACGGTGTCAAAGCTCTGAGCTACAACGACTGGGCCAGCGCCATGCGCGCCCGGCCCGATGTGCAGGTGTCCGCCAAAATAAGCGCCACCAGCGAGTACCGCAGCATTATCCAGAACGATGCCGCTGCGCTGCGTGGTAACAATGCCGACAGTATCAAACTGCGCCGGTTGGCCGCCAGTTTTAGCCTGGTCGCCAGTGGTCATAAGCTGCGTCATATCGAAAAACTGGTCAGCGCCGTCCATGCCAAAGAAGGCAAGATGGACACCCTAAAAGCGATGCTGGCAGCTATTTTTGAAGAAGATGGCGTCACCCTGCCGACCACCAAGGTAAAAAACACCAAGGCGCGGGACTGGATCCAGCAAATGCGCCAATCGATGCGACTGGACCGCTTGCAGCAGGATTTCGAGCGGCTGCAGCAACTGGCACTGCAACTGGATGGGGCTGAAGCCCAGTTGGCGGCTTTGCTGCCCCTGTTGGAGCAGGATGAGCAGCAGTTAAAGCAACAACGCGCCGATGCCGAGCAGCACGTGCAAAGCCTGCGCCAGCAGCTGCAAAGCGCCAAAGAGCAGTACCAGCAGACACAACTGGAGCAGAGCAGCCAGCTGGCCAAAGTCGAAGCCAGCCTGCATGAAACCTCGGCCCGGCTCGATCGGTTGCAGCAACAATTTGATGACTTTGACAGCAAAGACATGCCGAAGCTGCAGCGCGATACCGATGCGCTGCCACTGTGGCGCGAAACCCTGCAGGAGCTGGCTGAACAGTACCAACTGATGGTGGAGCAGCATGGCGATATGGAGCGGCAGCTGGAGCAGCGTAAAGCCAAGCTGGCCGAGTCCTTTAACCGCTTAAGCGAGCAGCACAGAGCCAAAGCCAAGCAACTGCAGCAGCAAAAAGATCAGACCCGCGAGCAGCAGGACAGCAAACTGGCCGCGCTGGAGCAGGCATTTCAAAGCCGCTTGCAGCAGCAACAACAAACCTTCGCCACTCAGCTCAGCGACTGCCAAAGTGCCATTGCTGTGCTGCAAAGCCAGCTCAGCACCTCGCCGCTGACCGAAGCCGAGCACGACGAGCTGCGCGCCGCCGAACTGCGGTTGGAGCAAGCCCAGCAGCAAGCTCAGCAGCAAGCGCGACAACTGCAGCAGTTGCAGAAGCTGCACCAGCAAGCGCAGCAGCAGCGCGAGCAGGCCGATCAGCAACTGGAAGCCAGCCGCAAAGCCCAGCACAGCGCCGAGCAGCAACTGCACCACCTGCAGCGCCAGTTAAGCCCCGAGCAAGGCAGTTTGCGCCATTTCCTGCGGCTGCATTACAACGGCTGGGAGCAGAAACTGGGCAAGGTACTGGACGAGCGTCTGCTGGAGCGGCACGACTTGCAGCCGCATTTGCTGGATCTGACCGACAGCCTCTATGGCTTGCAACTGGATTTAGCCGCCATCGACACACCGGATTACGCCCAGGATGAAGCGGCTATTCGCCACCGGCTGCACAGTGCCGAACAACAGCTGGAGCAGGCCAACGCCAGCAAAGCAGCGGCCGAGAAAGCGTTAAAAGACAAGTACGAACAAGCCGAGCTGGCCCGTGCTCAACTGGAGCAGGCCGAGTGGCAGCTCACTCAGTTCGAACAAAACATCGACTACGCCCGCGATGCCCGCAATCGCCTGGAAGCCCAGCAACGCGAGCTGGTGAAACAGCGCCAGGCCAATGTGCGCTCGGAGCTAAGCGCCCGTCAGCAGCAGTTGGACAAACTGCAACAGCAGCAGCAACAGGATCTGGCCGCGTTAAAGGACGATCACAACAGCCAGAAAATGGAACTGAAAGCCGACTGGCAGGCCGAGCTGCAGGTGTTTGACGAACAGATGGACGAACTGGAACGCCAACTGGAGCGTAAGCGCGAAGACAACAAAAGCCAGCTGCGCGAACTGCAACAGGCTTTTGCCGAAGAGCTGTCCGCCAAGGGCATTGATCCGCGCCGTTTGGCCGAGCTGCGGCAAAAGCAGGAGCAACTAAAAACCGAGATCCAGCACGTGACCGAGCGGCAGAACGAGCTGAGTGCCTGGCAAAGCTTTATGCAACTGGACTGGCAACAACTGCGGCCGCAGCTACTGGAGCAGGAAACCTCACTGAAGCAGCAACAGCGCAGCAACCGTCAGGCGCTGGAGCAATTAAAAGCCGATTACAGCCAGCAGCAAAAGCAGCTGGATGCCCAAAAGCAACAGCATCAGGAGCAGATGCAACACGCCGAGCAACGACTAACGCAATTAAAGCCGTGCTTAAGCAAGCTGGCCGAGCTGCATCTGAGTACCGTCAAACCAGTCAGTCTGGCGGCCTGTGCCGATGTGATTGAGCGATTGTCCCGCAGCAACGAAGCACTGGAACAGCGCAGTAAACTCGATAGCGCACTCAAGCAGGCGATGGAGCAGTTTGAAAGCATGCTGAGCAAAGATGCCGGCCCCGAGTTCCTCGATCGGCTGGAGCATGAAAAACGCAAACTGCCCGACTACGCCGGTAAGCGCGAGCAATTGCCAATCCTGTCCGATTTGCTGCGCATTCTAAAAGATGCCCAGCAGCAGTTGCTGGAGATGGGCGAGAACATTGGCGGCGATCTGAAAAAATTCTTCACCGTCTTTAGCGATATCAACCGCCGTATTGCGTTGCAAAGCCGCCGCTTAAGCGAAGCCGTGGCCGACGATCTGGTGCTGGAAGGCATCAGCCGCTCGGAAGTACGGATTTTATCCACCATCGATGAGCTGGGTTTCTGGCAGCCGCTAAAACACTTCGCCAAACTGTACGATGACTGGGGTGCCTCCGGCAAAGCCCTGCCGTCGGAGCAATACCTGAACGCTCTGGCCGATGTGGTCGAGCTGCTGCGCGCCGATGAACAGTACAGCATTGAGTCCTTGTTGCGACTGGAGCTGCATTTAAGCGAAGGCGGCTCTGAGCTGGTGATTAAGAACGACCGCCAGCTGCTTGAGTCCTCCAGCCATGGTATGGCCTACCTGATCCTGTGCAAATACCTGCTGGCCTTTACCCGTTTGCTGCGGGGCGATGCCAAGGTCAGCATTCACTGGCCAATTGATGAAATCGGTACCCTGGCCTACCACAACGTGGAAAAGCTGTTCCAGGCCTGCAGCAGCAACGACATCGTGATTGTGGGTGCCTTCCCTAATCCGGAGTCCGATGTATTGATGCTGTTCCAGCACCGCTACCTGATTGAGCCCAGTCAGCAGGATCCGAGCAAACGTCAGCTCAAACGCATTCAACCCAAAGTCAGCCGCCTTGCTGAGCGACTGGCGCAGAAACAGCAGGAGGCCAGCTGATGCTGCAACACGGCCCTTTACTGGAACGGCTGCTGGCCGGTGACTTTATCTGTCAAATCAGCGACGAAGATGCCTTCCGTCATCTCAGCCAGGAGCAAACCCAGCAGGACATCAACCACTACCTGCGGCCACTGAACCGCCGGCTGGTCAGCAACGATGATGGCTCGGTGTTTTACCTCGGTTACCATGAACTAACCAAGGAAGCCCGTGAGCATTTAAGCAGCCAGTTTGCACTGACCGTGCAATCCTTGCTGCCTTTGCTGGAGTGGCTGCAACTGGTGCAGGAAACCCTCGGCCGCGACAGCGCCCTGACGGCTGGTGATACCATCAAGCTGCAGGAGTTTGTGCTGCGCACCGAAGACAACCAGAGCCTGCGCCAGCGGCTGAATGCGCTGGCCAGCGACCGCTTTTTCAACAGCCAGAGCGAGCAACTGGACAGCCAGGTGAAACTGATTTTCCGCCGCATAAAAGAGCACGGCTATCTGCTGCAACCGCACAGCGAGCGCCAGTACTACATCGTCACCGGCAAAATTGATTATCTGCTGGATGTAATCCGCTTTATCCGCGATGAAGAGCAGCTGCCGGTGGACGATACCCCCAGTCAGGAGGCGCTGCTCTGATGGCCCCGCTCGACTCACAGCTGGCCTCGAATTTATTCAGCATCGGTGCCGAGCGCCTGGCTTTGCTGGGCAAACACCACAAGGCGCTGATGCAGGGTTATCTGGATGGCCATATCGATGAAACGGTTTTTAGCGAAAGTGCGCTGAAAAAGCTGATTGCTGCCCGTATTTTATGGCGGCCGGATGAGCAGCAACCTCTGGCACTGCGGCCCTTGGTCAGCGAACTGATCGCCAGTATGGTGGCCGATGAAAACCGCCGCCAGATCAATGCCGATGTGGCCGAGAAGTTGGAGCAAATCCGCAACCGGGTACAGGCCTACCGCGATGCGCAGTTCAAAGGCGATTACAGCGTGGCCGAGCTGCAACTGCAGCGCCTGACCGAGCATGTGCACGATTTAAGTGGCCAGTTTGAAGAAGCCATCGACAGCCTGTGGCACCGGCTAAACAGCGACTTTGGCTTTGTCAGTAGCCTGGACGATAAAATTCGCGAAAACGAACGGGCGCAAAAGCAGCTGCGCCGTTTGCTCGACGGCCTGGATTTGCTCGACTTCAACGAGCTGATTGAGCTATCGGAAGGCAACAACCACCTGCGTAAACTGCTGGTCAGCCAGCTGCAAAACCAGCTGAGCTCGCACCACAGCAGCTTGCTGGAAGTGCAAAAACGGCTGGTGCAGTTGCTGGCCAAGTTCCGTCAGCAGCAGGCCCGTTCGCTGTTAATTGCCAATATGGCGGCCTTTTTGCGCCAGCATCCGAAATACCAGCCAGCCGATTACCCCAATCGCTCCGAGTTACCGGCGTTGTTCAATCAGGCTGCAGCGATTCGGCCACAGGCCGCCATTGCGCTGGATAAAGCCAGCGAGCGGTCGGTGCTGGCCGAGTTGGTACGCGCCCTGCCAAGGCCCAGCAGCATTGAACTGCCGGAGCAACACAGCGCCAGCTTTGCTGAGCTACTGGCCGATGAAGAAATCGCCGCCCGCCAGCAGGCACTGAAAACCGATGTGGAAAACTTCTATCTGCGGGTGATTGATCAGGGCGGCAAACTCAGCGCACTGGAGTACCTGACACAGCAGAAGCTCGACTGGGACAGCGAGATCTGGCTGTATCAGATCATCGCTGAGTACCAGGCACTGCCGGTGGAAGAAAAGCAGATGTTTGCCATCCGCCGCGATGAAGCACCTGCCAGTACTGTCAACCAGTTGCTGCTGATCCGCGATATTCAGATCGCACTCAAAGCAGCCTAAAGCGTGCATAAACGAGAATAGACTAAGGGATTAGTTCAATGACTTCGCAAGGTAGTAAATCCATTAAAGTTTACCCCACTTTTACATATGCTTGTGGGCCAAAAATGGCTATAGTGTTTATTGTCCTGCACGGCTTAAATATCATGCTCTTTTTTCAATTGGCCAGCACATACCTCTCGGCTGCATTTCAGCAGGAGCATATGATGATATTCGCAGGGATAGTCTCATTGCTGGCTTTTGTTGCGCTTGAAATGGTTTGTTCTATTCTGTTTATTAAAAAAATAAGCAAGCCATTAATCTTTGCAGACGATTATATTCTTATTCCGCCATGGGCTTTACACAGTCTTGCCACTCGAAAACATCAACATTCACTTAAACTATCTCTAAACGAAGTCAATCATATTAACATTCGATTGGTTGACCCTTTAGGGTTACTTCAACGGTACTTACCCCGTATTGTTCCGATACCCATGCTTGTTTATCTTAAGACTGAGAGGGGAGTTACGGGGCTCAAGTTGAATCATGTCGGTAATTTTGAGCCTGTTTACGAATGGTTAAATAACATGAAACCACATATGGCTATTAGTAATAATGGAGTCAGTTTTTCTCTGCGAGAATTTTGTGCTGGATTTGATGACATTAGTAAAGTCTGCTTTGGGACATCGCTTTTCTTCGCAACTGCTATGCCATTGATGCTTTGGGTATTCACCCCTTAAGTATCTTATTAAGAACTGACGATAACTTTCTATTATACCCAATCACTCAGGCTGCACCCGTGCCAGCACAGTAATAGGTTCGGTTAACGGTAAGGCCAGCAGCAGGCCTTCGCCGGAAGCAGGGAAAATGCCGGTCAGAGCGGTGATATTGACCTGATGCGTAATCAGCACTGTGGGAGTGCTCAAGGGTGCCTGCGCCAGAAAGGCTTGCAGTGCACTGGTTTGCGCCAGCCTGTCACCACGGCCGGCAAAGAATGAATTCAGCAGTGGCAAGGGCTCAACCGTAGACAGCGCCATCAGCTGACCGGTTTCAAGGCAGCGGCACCACTCACTGCTAAAAATCTGTACATCGGCAGCTGTTTTTTGCTGCAGAAAACGTCCCCAGGCCTGGGCCTGCTGCCGCCCCCGCGCATTTAAATTACGCTGAGTGCTGCAGTCTTGCAGTACAAAACCTGGCGGGTCGCCGGTACCTGGTGCTAACGCATGGCGCATGATTAAAACGGCGTTGCCATCACGCCAGGCTTGCCATGCCCGCTCATCCGCCGACAGGCTAAATGGCAACAAAAGTATGAGAATCCAGAGTTTCACGCCAAGCCCTCACCGTCATCCTACAGAGGCAATACGTCGCCGGGGGCCAACAGGATTTAGCGTGAGGAATAAAACCAGGCGTTTTTTATCCGGCCAGCGTCAACTTCGTACACCACCGCCACTTCGGATGGTGTCTCGCTTAGGCCATAGACCCGCTCGTGATCAATCACCTTATTGCCGACCACCATCCGACTGAGCACTTCGGCGCGTAGCGCTGGTAAGGTAAAACGCTCGGTGGCATAGAACTGCCGCAGTGCGTCTAGGCCCTGCAGTGCAGGGGAGCTTGCCGGCATGCGGTAAATGGCGATATCCGGGTGATAGCAGCGGCAAAATGCCGCTAAATCTTTGGCATTGTAGGCATCGAGCTGGCACTGCACCGGCTCGGCTATATCTGCGGCCACCTGCAGGTTTTTGTGCATAAAGCAGCTGTTCTCATCGTCCTGGTAATCGGCAAAAGGGCCGCAAAACATAAAGCCGGCGCTTTGGTACAAGCTTCGGGCTGGCTTGAAAAAATCCATCGAGCCGGTTTCCAGATAGAGATCGGTAATGCCGCTGGCCGCAGCTTCGGCCAGCACATGCTGCAGCAAAGCCCGGCCAATGCCTTTGCCCCTGACGGCAGGATCGGTCCGCATCGATTTAATCTCGCCCATGCTGGCACTGTGCTGCTTTAGTGCGACACAACCCAGCAATACATCGTTTTCCCAGGCGGTCCAAAAGCGGATAGCCGGTGCTTTTAATTTGCTTAAGTCCAATGCATGCACACTCTCGGGCGGCGAGGTGGCGTACATATCGGCCAGATGGCCCTGCAGCAGCTCGATAACGGCGGTGGATTCGAGCGGATCCAGCTGAATGGTGATCATGAAGGCTTTATCCTTTTATCGGACGTACAGCACCCGTCCAGCACCTGCTCCACCGACATACAGAGTGTTTGCTCGGTAAAGACAGCACTTTGCAACCCCAGCAAACGCTGGCGTAACGCTTCGTCGTCCAGCAGTAACCTGGGCCGCAACTTTTTGTGCTGAAGTTTTTGCAGCATGTCTTCAATGGCAAATACCGCCGTTAAGTCCATGTAATCGACCCCGCGGCAATCCAGCACGATGTCTTTGGTATCCAGTACCTGGTCGACCTTGTCCATCCGATCCAGCATCTCGGCCATCGAGCCAAAAAACAACGGGCCGCTTAAACGCACCAGCCGTACCCCAGGGTGCTTAGGATCATCCGGTACATCCAGCAGTTCGTCGTCTTCCAGATGAATGTGCGCCGTTTTGGCCATGCGCCAGGTCACCAGGCCCATCGCCAGCACCACACCAACACCGACGGCGATCACCAGATCCACCAACACCGTCAGGGCAAAGACACTGAGCATAATGATGACTTCCGGCTTAGGGGTACCGGAAATGCGTTTCAGCAAGCGGTAATCGAGGATATCGAGCCCCACTTTGACCAAAATACCAGCCAGCACCGCCAGTGGAATTTGCGCCGCCAAAGGGCCCAGCCCTAGCAATAAAGCCAGCAAAAACAGCGCATGGACCATGCCACTGACCCGGGTGCGGCCACCGGCATTGACATTGACCACAGTACGCATGGTCGCGCCAGCCCCCGGCAAGCCACCGATAAAGGAGCACAGAATATTGCCAAGCCCCTGCCCTATCAGCTCTTTGTTCGGTTTATGCCGGGTACGGGTGATGGAATCCGCCACCAGCGAAGTGAGCAGGCTATCAATGGTGCCAAGCAGCGCCAAGGTAAGCCCCAAGGTGAAAATCAGGCTCCACTGCGCCAGACTAAACTGCGGCAGATGAAACTCCGGCAGGCCGGTTGGGATATCACCAATTACCGGCACCTGCCACTCCAGCAGCACCGCGGCCAGGGTACACAAACAAAGCGCCAGTAAAGGCGATGGCAGGTAACGGCTGATGCGCATCGGGGTAAACCAGACAATGGCGAAGGTCATTAGCCCAAGTGCTAAAGCCTGCAGGTTCAGCTCTGCCAGCGTATCCGGTAATTTTGCCAAGGCTTGCAGCGGCGAGGGTGACGGCGCTGCCCCCATTAAGGGCGCCAGTTGCAGCAAAATAATGATCACCCCAATGCCGCTCATAAAGCCGGAAATAACCGGATAAGGTATGTAGCGCACCAGGCCGCCTACTTTGAGCAAACCCAGCGCAATTTGCAGCACCCCACCCACCAGCACCACCGCCAGCGCCATTTGAAAGCTGCCACCTAAAGCCGCAATAGCCGAGGCAAACACCACCGTCATCGGGCCGGTTGGGCCGGAAATCTGTACCCGGGTGCCACCAAACAGCGCAGCCACTAAGCCCAGCGCAATGGCCCCATACAAACCAGCCGCTGCTCCGGCACCGGACGCCACGCCAAAAGCCAGCGCTAATGGCAGAGCCACAATACCAGCAGTAAGGCCACCAAAGAGATCGCCACGCAAGGTGGCGGCAGAGTAAGAGTTGGATGCTGCCATGAAATCGTCTTGTTGTTGTCATTTTCAACAGACTTTGCAGATAATTGCAGCAAAGCCACGGTAAAGTGTGGCTAAGTTACCGGTTTCAGGCTCCGATAACAAGGCGGATCAGTTTGGTCTGTGCCTGCAAAGACTGCTCTGCACGCTATTATTTGACGGGAGTAAGACCAGACTTGCTATGTTTAGCAAAAAATCAGGTGCCCCTGCTATGGAAAAGAAAGTTCCTCCACTGCTGCTGTTTGTGATCTTTGCCGGACTGATATGGCTCACAGCCAGTTGGCCTGCGCCCTGGCCGCTGTGGTTCAGTCAGTTACTGGCAGTCTTGCTGATGCTGGATGGAACTATTTTCTGTGGCTGGGCGTTTTGGCAGTTCCGCCGGGCAAACACTACGGTCGACCCGCGCTACCCGGAGCGCACCGCAAAGCTGGTGACGGGAGGTTTATTCGAGTTTAGCCGCAACCCGATGTATCTGGGCTTTTTGTTGCTGCTGCTAGCACTTTGCTTCTGGCTGCATAGCTTAAGTGGATTTCTGTGGCTACCGCTGTTTGTACTCTGGCTGCATTATTGGCAAATTGTGCCGGAAGAGCGGGCGCTGGCCAAAACCTTTGGTGACGACTGGCTGCACTACTGCCAGCAAACCCGGCGCTGGTTGTAGCCAGGCAGAGCCAGTTTCTAGACCAATACGATTTCCTGCAGGTGATCCTGCAGGTGCAGCCAATGCGCATTGTAATACTGCGCCTTACTTAAACGGCCATAGGCAAAGTGCGGGGCCAGCCGCCCCTGCCAGCGCATAAACTGCTCCAGCTCTGAAATCAGCTCGGCCTGGGCGACATCCACAGGTACACTGGCGCGCAGGGCGGGAGCACCGGGTAAGGGCTCATTCAACGGGTGCTGCATCTTACCGGCGGTACTAAAGGCTGCCAGAGCTGTTGCTCCAATGGTCAGTTGAAACAGCCGGGAACGCTGCTCCGGATAGCCAATCCGCGAATACCGGACACTTTGGGCACAGTGCTGGAAAATTTCACTCACTCCCCAGTCCCCCAGTGTATGTAATTGCGCTAACGGTAAGCGCTCCAACTGATTGGTTAAAGCCAACAAAGACGGTCGCCGCAGCATAGACCCAACATGCACACCAGTCCAAAGCACTACAGGTGTTGCAACGGCAAGGCTTAAAAAGGCTCTGCGTTTCATCAGGTAATCTGCTCTTTTGCTCATTTTCTTTCATCTTAACGCCATTTTCATGCCAGAGCGAATCCTGCTTGTCCCTTGCTGAAGAACAGCGCAGTGCTGTATGCTGGTTAACAAGGTACCAAGGAGAAAAGCGATGCGTTGGTGGTTGTTTGTAGCTTGTTTTAGCAGTGCCCTTGGGGCAGCAGAGCCTGCAGCCAAAGAAATCAGACTCTATACCGAGCATCTGCCACCCTACAGCTATCTGCATGGCGATACCGTGGATGGGATCAATGTCGAATTGATGCGTTTATTGTGCCAGCGCGCTGAGCTAAGTTGCCGGATTGAACTGTTGCCATGGCGCCGGGCCTTTGATAATGCTCAGCAGCAACCCTACAGCGGTGTATTCTCTACCTCCCGCACGGAAGAGCGTGAGTCGCTGTTTCAGTGGGTAGGGCCTATTGCCTCGGATTGGGGTTATTTATTTCGCCTGAAAGGGCGCAGCGACGTCAACCCGACCAACCTGGAAGAGGCCAAAGCCTACCGGCTGGCGGTAGCGCGTGGCGATGTGTACGAAAGCTATTTCAAACGCCATGGCTTTGAGTATGGCGTCAATATGCTGGACTTTACCACCAAGCCGGAGCCGGTCCCCTTGTTTCTGGCCAAGCGGGTCGATTTATTGGTTGGCTCGCCCCGCTCAGTCCGCAGCTGGCTGCAACAGTACGGTGCACCGGAGGACAGTGCAGAGGCCTTATTTAAGTTGCGCAATGTAGGCGACAACTATCTGGCACTGCACCCCGACTTTCCAGCTGAGTTGACCGCAAGGCTGCAACAAGAGCTGGAACTGCTGCGCGTTCAGGGCGTGATTCAAGCCCTGATCGAGCAGTATACTCACCAGTAATGTCAGGCTTAAAAGCGGTAATTCAGACCAAACAGCAAAGAACCAAAGGATTTAAAGGTTTTACCAGAGCTATAGCTGGCTTCAGTTTGAACGCCCAGCCCATTGGTAAACTGATACTGCCAGCCAACTGCACCAATGACGCCAACCTCAGTTTCACTAAAGCGACGAGTGCGATACTGCATCGCCACCCGATTTTGGCTAAGACCTAGCTTTGCGTAGAGCTGCTGCTGTTGCGTTACCGGGTAGCCGGCATATCCACTGATGCTGATGGCGCGGTAATCGATGTCTTCCAGCTCACCAATAAAAATGTTAGAGGCCACACTTCCAATGCCCATTGAGCCCTGACGGTAGGCCAGTTCAACACCATATTGAGGATCCCATTGGTAACGATAAAACAGGTTGTAACCATTAAAATCTGAAAAGTTTTGCTCCCGTTCCGATTCAGGATCGACGACCTTGGTAGAGCCCCAAAAGAAATTCGCCCCAATTCGATGGCTGTTGTCTGGCTCGCTGGCCATTGCCGCTGTAGAAAATAATCCAGCCCCGAGAAATGCCATTGTTAACATCACACGTCGTCGCATACTCAACACTCCTTTGATTTGACACCGCAACCATACAACAAAAAACAGGCCAATTGAACAACAAATGTAAATTAAGAGTGATAGCAATCTGCCGAGAGTTTCCCGGTAAAAACAGGTACACTTTGTTGCAGAACATCATCAATGACAAAACAAGGCTCCCTGACTTGCGACGCCCTACCTTCCGGCCTGCCTGGTGGCTACCAGGCGGCCATTTACAAACACTGGCAGCCAAATACCTGCATCCACGCTATCAAGGCAGTTTAACCACTGAGTGGCTGCCGCTGGCGGATGGCGATGAGTTGGAGCTGTGCTGGAGTCAAAGCCTGAACGCCGATTACCAGGGGCCCTTGGTGGTGCTGCTGCATGGCCTGGCCGGTAACCGGCACAGCCATTATGTACAGGGCATGTTTGCTGCTTTTCAGCAGCTGGATTGGCCTGTGGTGCTGATGCACTTCCGTGGTTGTGGCAGCCGGCCCAATCAATTACCCCGTGCTTACCACTCCGGCGAGACCGAAGATCTGCGTTTCGTGCTGCAACTTTTGCAGCAACGCTACCCTGGCACTCAGCTGCTGGCCGTAGGCTTTTCGCTGGGTGGCAATGTACTGATGAAATACTGCGGTGAGCAGCACCAGCAAAATCCGTTGCGTGCTGCTGTGGCAGTCTGTGCCCCACTGGCACTCGCCAGTAGCGCCAAACGCATCAATCAGGGTTTTAGCAAGCTGTATCAGCGCTACCTGCTGCGCCAGCTGAAACAAAGCGCGCTGCAAAAGCTGCAACGCTTTGCCGACTTCCCTATTCCACTTTCGCACCAGACCGTACAGCGTATGCGCAGCATTGAAGCCTTCGACGATGGCTTTACCGCACCCTTGCATGGTTTTTTAAATGCCGCCGATTACTATCAGCGCGCCAGTGGCCGGCAGTTTTTACCCGCAATCCGGGTGCCCAGCCTGATTATCCATGCCGCAGACGATCCTTTTCTTGCTCCTGACGTGGTGCCAAACCAGGCAGAGCTACCGGAGCTGGTGCTTCATGAAGCCTGGCCTTCAGGCGGCCATGTTGGCTTTGTCAGTGGCCGCAACCCATTGAAGCCGGTGTTCTGGCTGAACCAGCGGATCCCGCTATTTTTCCAAGAGGTACTGAAGCAGTGATTATTCCCTGGCAACAGCTTGAGGCAGAGACGCTGAACAATTTGATCGAATACTATGTATTGCGTGAGGGCACAGACTATGGCGAGCAGGAAATATCGCTAGCGCAAAAAGTAGCTCAGGTCCGAGCACAACTGCAGTCCGGTGAAGTCGTACTGGTGTTTTCTGAACTGCATGAAACCGTCAATCTGATGTCGAAACAGCAGTTTAACGAGCAGTAAGGGCAGCTGAGCTGCTCTTACTGTGATGACTGTGATTAAGGCACCAGCTTACGTGCTGTGTCTAAGTAAACCTGCCCCCGGGCTTTCACCTTAGCGGCATCGCTGTACTCGGACGCGACATGCACTTCCTCCAGCACCTCGGCAAGCTCTGCCAACTCGGCGCGCATTTTCTCCAGCGCATTTTCCAGGGTGTAGGTCAGTTGATGCACTTCGTGCAGCTGATGCGGGGTCAGGGTGTCCTGCGCCACCAGCGCTGCCAGCTTGGCATTGTAGGCAGAAAAATTTTGCACGGCTTCAGTCAGCGTATTGGCTGGTAAACCTTCAAAATGATCGGGGCGATCGGAGTGGGCCATCGCCGCTGTAGATAAGCTTAGTAGTACGGTGCACACAAATGTTTTGAGTCGCATTCTCAATCCTCATTGCTATCGATTCGGTTGCTTGAGGTCGCTGACATTGTCTTGCAGGTGAGTGTAATGTGCCACTCATCAAAATACAGTCACTCTGTCGGTGCTGTTGGCAACCAGTATATACCTAAGTCGCCTCTAGATCAGCGGATACGACTAAAAAGAGTCAGACCAGCACGATGGCTGGTCTGCAGGGGGGATCAAGCCAAACGGCGTGGAGAGCGGCTGCTTACCAACCACACCAATGCCAGCAGCAGTAACAAAGGCCAAAGGACACTAAAGCCTACTACCAGCAGCACGATTCCTGCCAACACTACGCCAAGCAGCAGGCTGTTCAGCAGCACAGTACCCAGTAAGTAAGCGAGGCCGGCCAGACAGAGCACCACTACAGCAGCGATCAACACATCAAAAATCATCACCACACCGCCTACCAGAAGAGCGCCTACAAAGGCCAGCAGTGCTGGCCCAAGCCAGACAATCGCCACCAGCAGCGCAAAAGCAATCAATACATTACGCATGGCTTGTCTCCTTATGCGGCTGTTTTTGTTTCAGTGCCGCCAGCGCCTGCTCAATGGCCTCTTGCTGCTCCAGGCTCTGAAATTGTTGTTTCAACGACGTGCTGCTGGCTGAACGCCCCAGATCCATCGCTTCCAGCTGGGCTTCCAGACCATCGATTTTTTGCTCGTAACGCTCGAACTTATGCAGGGCCTCGGTGACTTTGTGTTGATGCTGCTTGCTTTGCACCTGCAACCGCACCTCAGTGCAATCTGCCCGGCGTTGTGTTTGCTGATAACGCTGCCGCGCTTCATTGAGCTTGCTTTGCAAACGGCTGATATCGCCTTCAATATCGGCCAGCCGCGACTGACTTTGCGTTTCTTCCTGCTGCACGCTGCTGCGCTTTGTTTCAGCAGCCAACCGCTCAGCCAGCGCAGCCCGGGCTAAATCTTCTTTACCGTGCGCTAATGCCCGCTCGGCTTTTTGCTGCCAGTCCATCACCGATGCATCCAGATGCTGCAGCTGGCGTTGCAACTGTTTGCGAGCCGCAATGTGTTCAGCAGCCAGGGTACGCAATTCGGCCAAAGAGTCTTCCATTTGCTGTACCAGCAAACGCAGCATTTTCTCCGGCTGCTCGGCTTTATCCAGCAGGGCGTGCAGATTGGCATTGATGATATCGGTAAAACGGTTCAGTGCATTCATGGGATTTTCCTTTTTTTTCTACCTGGAGTAAGTGATGTCCCAATAGCACTTCAAGAGCCGTGCCAAATCTGCCTAAAATTAATTTTTCATTTTAAATCAATAACATCAAATCCAGAAAACTCATTTCTGGACCAGCCTTGCCACGAAGAGAAAAATAGGAGGTTGGTGAATTTCACCAATTAGTGCGGATTTTATGCAGGTGCCAATCCGCGTTGGCACCTGCAAGCAGAGTTAAATTTTAAAACGCTTGCCATAAGCCAGCAGGTCTTGTGCCATCCGCTCCAGCTCGGTGGAAGTGGCATCCGCTTGCTGCGAACGGGCTTTGGTTTCTACTGTCAGGCTATTTACCTTCAGCAGATTTTGATCCATCTCCTGCACCACAGTACTCTGCTGCTCGGTCGCACTGGCGATTTGCAATGTCATATCGGTGATGGAACTGACAGAGCTCATGATATCGGTCAGTGCACTGCCAGCTTGATCGGCCAGAGCGACACCGCCTTTGGCTTTCTCAACGCCCGTTTGCATGGTGGCCACCGCGGCACCGGAGCTTTGCTGCAGGCGGTCAATCAAGGTTTTAATTTCAGTCGTCGATTGCTGCGTTCTGGCCGCTAAGGTTCGTACTTCATCGGCCACCACCGCAAAGCCCCGACCTTGCTCGCCGGCGCGGGCGGCCTCGATGGCCGCATTCAACGCCAGCAAGTTGGTTTGCTCGGCAATCGCCTGAATCGTATCCAGGATCCCGCCGATGTTGGTGCTTTCCTGCTGCACCGTTGTAATGGTCCCTGACGCCTGCTCCACCTCGGCAGCGATGTCGCTGATGGCAGTAATCACACGCCGGACAATGGTTTGCCCTTGCTCTGCGTGTTGTTCTGAATCGTGCGTCGCTGTCGAGGTGTTTTGTGCGTGCTTGGCGACCTCGGCAATGGTCGCCGCCATTTCATTCATGGCAGTTGCCAACTGATCGATTTCAGCGGCCTGACGTTGCAAATCCTGATCGGTTTCGCTGGTAATCACCGCCACATGCGCGGCATGCTCGGCCACTTTGTTGGCATTGCCGATTAAACCTGCCATCAAATCATGCAGTTGCTGCTGCATCTCATTAAACGCCAGCGCCGCCATCCCCACTTCATCGGTACTGGCAACTTGCAAAGGCGCACCGGTTAAATCACCTCCGGCAATTTGCTGAGCACGGTTCTTCAGCGTTTTCATCGGCTCTGAAATCAAACGGCGCAATAAGAAAATCAAAGCAATGGCAATCACAATCGTAAGTGCCATAGCCGTCCAGACCAAGCCCATGGAGCGACGGTCGGAACGCTCCGCTTTGGCAATAATGGCATCACGCTCGGCTTGGAACAATTCAGCAACTTGTGTCAAATAACCGCGCATCTCACCCAAGTGCTGCAAGGTTTGCTGCTGATAAATGCGAATTTGCTCTTGCGGGCTTGCTGCTACGATGGCTTTGGCAGAGGCATGCAGCTCACGGTGCGGCCGATCCATCGCATCCAGGGCTCGTTTTAGTTCAGGACTTGCCGTGGTGTATGCTTCGGATGCGCGAAAGGCATCGTACCAGCGGCCAAAATTGCACTGGGTGGGCTCGAGCTGCCCGCGAAAAGGTTGTTGCAGCAGCATGCTGCTGGCCAGCTCATTGGCCCAGTTCAGGTGATCAATTTCCCGCTGCATTTGCAAGATGGACAGTTCTCGCTTTTCAGCTGCGGCACTGCGGGCAGCATTCATGGTGTTTTGTGCCAGCTGCACGACCACTGCGACCACTACCATCAGAACCGCCAGCAAGCCAAAACTCAGGGTTAATTTTTTTCCAACCGAGAACGCCTTTGTTGCCATGCCCACCTCGTATATTCATCTTCACTTAAAATGATATCTTACCCTATAGAACAGGGCTTTGCTTTGTGCTTGCGCAAAAAAACGGCCCGAAGACCGTTTTCCTGAGCTCGGCCAGGCCATTAAAAGCTAAAAACTTTTACCGCCGGATTCAGCATCTTTTCAGCAATCCGCGGCGGCTGCGCTGCCGTTACACCATCGAGCAGCGCATCGGCAGTGGCCGGCTTGTTTGGCAAGTAGAGCGCGCACACCTCGACACTGGCGCCACCAGACATTAATTGCTGCAGCAACTGAGCTGGAGTGACGTCTCTTGGTTTCAACGTCGGGCTTTCATGGCCTTTGAGTGCCAAGTCGCCGGCCCCATCACACAGCAGTACCGAGACATTGGCACCTTGCTGTTGCATCTGGCTGGCCAGCACCATCGCCATGCCCTGAGTTTGCAAGGACGAGCTGGTCAGGTAAACAAAGACATCGTTATCAGCGTGAGCGGCTGTGCTGACAACAGCGGCACAAGCCAGGGTTTGCCATAGTTTCATCGATCGTTCTCCTTCGTGGTTTTCATCGTAATTTGTATCGTAGTTTTCACAGCGGTTTTCGTAGTGGTTTGCAAGCCGTGGTTTGCAACCTGATGCGCTGTATCGTTGTCATTTAATGCTGTGCCGTTTCGGCTGTTGGGGCTGTCCAGGCGACATCCGCTGGCACCCGGTAGCTCCAGGGCAAACCGGAATTGCGCCAGCCATCCAGCGCCCGTACGCCTTTGGATGGTCCTTCTGGCAAGGTATTGCCTTCAAAGCCATCGGTCACCGACCAGACATTGTGGTAGCCATAACCCGCCAACCGGTCCACCGCCGGCGCACTACGGGTCGCACCGCTTCGGCAAATGAGGATAATGGCATCGTCTTTTTGCACGCCAAGCTGTTGCAAGCGGCTCAGTAACTGCTGATCAAACTGCGGGTTCGGCTGCATCGGCCAGGTTTGCTGATCCGCATTCAGCCGACTGGTATCGGTCAGCAACCAGGGCACATGAATTTTGGTTGGGGTGGCAAAACCGGTAAACTTTATTTCCACCGGATCGCGTACATCCACCAGCACCGCCTTCGGGTCTTGCTCCAGCATCGCATAGGCTTCTTTGGCCGTCACATACAGCCCAAGACTGCTTTGACTGGGATCCTTACTGCTGGCAACAGGGTTGCCTGTGGCTGCGAAAACCGCACCACTCACTAAGCAAGCCAGCATGGCAAGGCTTTGAAAGAACTTCATGATATCGTCTCCTCCGTGGTTGTATCCAAATTTAAAGAAAGCTCTGGCCAGCCATCAGCCAAAAAATCTGGCCGGTGATGAAGCAGCAATAACACCAGGCGGCCTTGCATCCAGGGCTGGATGGCTTGCCAGATCCTTGCTGCCTGCGCCTGATCCAGGCCATAGAAAGGTTCATCCAGAATCACCAGGCGAGGTGAGCGTAGCAGCCAGCGCGCCAGGTTAATGCGCCGGGCCTGGCCGCCCGATACTTGCTGGCCACTATCGCCCAACCAGGTATCCAGTTGCTTCGGCAGCGATTGCGCCCACTGATCCAACTCGACCTGGATCAAAACTTGCCACAACCGCTGCTCGGTCACATCGGACAGGCCCACCATCAGATTGGTACGAAGTGTATCGGCCAGCATGCCACTTTGCTGGCTTAACAGCGCCACCTGCTGGTGAAGCCCCGCTTGTTGCCATGCCGAGCGCACCCTGCCATTCCAGCGAAGCTCTGCAGCGCCGGGCAAGGTGTCACGTACCAATAGCTCTGCCAGGCTGCTTTTGCCGGTGCCGGATGCACCACTGACCAACAACACCGGCCGCTCTGCCGACAGGTGAAGGGCGAATGGCCGCTGCAAGCTTGCCGCAATACGACCATACCGATGCAGCTGCAGTTGTACGGTGTTCAGCGCTTCGTCGCCCGCTGCTGCCGCAGGCTCCGGTTGGGTAGCCAGCGGATACAGCCGCTTGGCCGCAAACCAGCTACGACCGGCACTGGCCAGTTGCCCGGGTAAAGGTTGCAGCAGCTCACTAAGCGCCAGCACAGGCAACACCAGCATCACCGCAACCGGCCCGGAGAACCAGCCATGCTGGTAACCAGCAACCGCCAGCAGCGCCACAAAGAGCACCAGACCACCATGCAGCAATTGCAGCAGCAACTGGCTAAGCGCCTGCTGCTGGCTAACACGATGTTGTTTTCCATCAATCAGCGCGAGCAACTGCACAACAGCCTGCTGCTCTGCCTGCAATTGCCCGGCTACCCGCAGCTCGTCCAGTCCTTCCAGCTGTGTAATCACCTGCTGCCGGCTCTCATTAAGCAGAGCGCTGAGTTGATAATTCAAAGCCACGCTTTGCCGGATAAACAGAGCCAGGATCAGCAACAGCAACGGCAAGCCAACCAGCAAGAACCCTAGCGCCAGCGGCACTGACCAAACGGCAAAAAAACCACCCAGCAGCAGCCAAACCAGCAGCAAACTGGCCGGTGGCAGTAACAAGCGCAGCAAAACGGTATCCAGTTGTTCCAGATCCGTGGTCAGGCGATTCAGCCAGTCGGCATCTTGCGCCTGCTGCAGCGCGCTATCGGGCAAATGTGCCAGCCCCTGAAATAACTGAACCCGCACTCTCGCCAGTTGCTCCAGCACCAGCTGATGACTGAATACCCGTTCGGCATAGCGGCTGATCGTGCGACCCAGAGCAAAAAAACGAATGCCACTGCCTGGCATGTACAGCTCCAGAAAAGCACTGCCGCCGGCTAGCAGGATGGCCCCGACCACGGCCGTGGCGGTAATAAACCAGCCAGATAAACCCAATAAAGCCAGGCCAAACAGTGCAGTCAGCAAGGTCAAAGCAGCAGCCAGCAGCAAGCGTCCCCGGTGTTGCCACACCAGCAATTGCAGCCAATACTGCAGCATGGTACGATCATTGCTCATACCGGCGCCTCGCTGAGCCCAGTGCCTGCATCTGTGGCAGCAAAAAACCAGTAGTGATCAGCCAGTTGTTGCATGGCCGGATCATGGCTGGCAATCAGCAACCATTGACAGCTTTTGCGCTGCGCCAACACTGCCATCACCAGCGCTTTACTTTGCTGATCCAACCTGGCAGTGGGCTCATCCAACAGCAGCACTGAAGCGGGAGCCAGCAAAGCACGAGCTAGCATCAACCGCTGCAGCTGACCACCTGAAAGCGCCGTGTCGGCTGGGTTCAGTGGTGTCGCCAGCCCATTCGTTTGCTCGGCCAACAGCGGGGCTAGCCCCAGCTGCTCCAACACACTCATCATGTCGGATTCACTGGCATCCGGCGCATAGAGCCGCAGATTGTCGGCCCAGCTGCCAGGCTTTATCCAGGGTTGCTGCGGCAGATACACCATGCGGCCGTGTTTATTCGGCCAATGAAAAGCCCCTGCTTTGGCAGGGATTAAGCCAGCGAGTGTTTTTAGTGCGGTGGTTTTACCGCTACCGGAAGGGCCACTCAACAGCAGGCAATGATGCTCAGGCACCGTCAGTGTCACCGGCGGCGGCCTGAGCGCTTGTGTCGGATAGGCGCTGACCAGCTCAGTCAGTTGCAGAGCATGGCTGTCGGATGGCTGCGGTTCAGACCTATCCGGCTCTGTCGCTTTGGCCAGCCAGGGCGCCAGCTGCATCGCAGCGGCAAGGGCTGCTGCTTTGTCATGATAGGTCTGCGCAAACTGACGAATGGGCTGAAAGTACTCTGGTGCCAGCAACAGGATGGTTAACCCACTGAATAAACTGATGCTGGCAGCAGGTCCCCAGTCAATGGCCCCGAACAGCACAAAGCCAATGTAGATAGCCACCGAGGCAACCGCGACACTGGCGAAGAATTCCAGCACAGCAGAGGATAAGAAGGCAACCTTTAAGGTCGCCATCAGCAGATCGCGGTAGCGGCCGCTTTGGCGGGCAATCTGCTGACTGCTCTGTGCGATAGCGCCCAGCTGGCGCAATAACCGCAACTGCTTCACCCGATTTAAAAAGTGTCCGGCCAGTCGCTGACGCTCCAACTGGTGGCGTCGGTTAATTTGTTCCGCGCCAAGTCCAACCAACACCATAAACAGTGGGATCAAGGGAGCTGCCAGCAACAAAATCAGCGCCATCAGCCAGTTCAGCCAGGCAATCAGAGCCAGCATCAGCAACGGCGATAACAGCGCCAGATACTGCTGTGGCCAGTAGCGGGCAACATAGCCATCCATCGTCTCAATGTTATCGCCCCACTGACTGGCCCAATCGGCAGCTGACAGCTCACCCAGGCGCCAGGCTGGCCCCTCACGCCACAGCTGCAGCAATTGCAGTCGCAGCGATTGGCGCACCGCAATGCTGGCCCGGCTGGCGCAATACTCCTGCCCCCAGGCTGCGCCAGCACGCAATACCAGCGCCAGCAAAAACAGCAATACACTGGGATAGGCCATACTCCACTGCCAGCGCTCTGCAGGCAAAATAACCTCCCCCAGCAACCAGGCCAGAGCCAGCCACTGACCGATCAAGCCCAGGGTCGATAACAGTCCCAACAGCACAGCGCCGGTCAGCAGTGGCCGTTGCTGCTTAACCACAGTGTGCAACAAAGCCTTCCCGGCCTGCACATCTGTCGCATCGCCCCGCAAGCCTTGCACCTTAGTGGTAACCCGTTGCTTTCACTTTGCCCCGAAATACCCAATAGGTCCAGGCGGTATAGGCCAGTACAATCGGGATAACAAACAAGAAACCCAGCAACAAGAAGAGTTGCGACTCATAGGCAGAAGCGGCATCCCACAAGGTGTAGTCCGGTGGCACCATGTAAGGCCATTTACTGGCCAGCAAGCCCAGGTAAGTAAAGAGGAACAAGCCCATGGTGGCAACAAAGGGCAAGCCTTCCTGCTGCTTTTGGACCGAACGATAGATAGCCCAGGCACAGTACAGCGCTAGCAGAGGCAGCAACCAGATAGCGCTAAAACCATCAAACCAGCGCTCCATCACCTTGGGATCGACAAAGGGGGTATAGACACTGATGACGGCAAAGACCACCAGCACCGCTAGCAATAATCGCGGTGTTAGTTTGTAGGCCCATTGCTGTACTTCGCCTTCAGATTTCATAATCAGCCAGGTCGCGCCCAGTAAGGCGTAGCCTGCCACCAGCCCAAGGCCGGTAATGACGGTAAAAGGAGTTAACCAGTCAAAAGCCCCGCCTACATAGCGGAAGTTTTCCGTGGCAAACCCCTGGATATAAGCCCCAACGACTGCACCCTGTGCAAATGCTGCCACGGTAGAGCCGCCGGCAAAGGCCCAGTTCCACAGGTACTTGGAGGTTTTAGCTTTAAAACGAAACTCAAAGGCCACGCCACGGAAAATCAAGCCAGCCAGCAGCAGGAACACCCCGATATAAAGCGCCGGCAAAAACACCGAGTACACCAAAGGGAATGCCGCCAGCAGGCCTGCGCCCCCAAGCACCAGCCAGGTTTCATTGCCATCCCACACCGGAGCTACCGAGTTCATCATCACATCGCGGTAATGCTCATCCGGCGCAAAAGGAAACAAGATGCCCTGCCCCAGATCGAATCCATCCATCAGCACATACATCATCACCCCAAAAGCAATGATCACCGCCCAAATTAAAGTCAAATCAAAAGGCTGGTCCATTAGTTTTCTCCTTCCAGACTGGCGTGAGCAGCTGAGAATGGCCGCTTGGCGCGCTCCACCTCTTCTTGTTCATGCGGCTGATTGGCCTTCTCCAGGCCACCACGGAATACTTTCAGCAAGTAATACACCCCGGCACTGAACACCAGGCTGTACACCACCACATAGCCAATCAGGGTAAAGAGTGCCATACCGCCGGTAAGTGAAGGGGTCAGACCTTCGGCGTGGGTCATTTGCTCGTAAATCAACCAGGGCGCCCGACCGGCTTCTGTCACAACCCAACCGGCCAGCACCGCAATAAAGGGGGAGAGGCTCATCCAGCGCAGGCTTTGCAAAAACCAGCGGCTTTGATGGTAGCGCTGCCGGTAACGCAGCACCCAACCGGCCAGGCCAAAAAACACCATCAGTAAGCCCATCGCCACCATAATCCGGAACGACCAGAACACCAAAAACACCGGCGGCTGCATCTCTGGCGCGACTTCATTCAGGCCGGGTACCTCCCCCTGCCAATCGTGCGTCAGAATAAAGCTCGCCATATTCGGAATACCAATAGCAAAGTGATTGGTTTGCGCGGCCTGATCCGGGATGGCAAAGAGCAGCAAAGGCACACCGGTGTCGGTTTGCCAGTTGCCCTCCATCGCAGCCACCTTCATCGGTTGGTGCTCCAGGGTGTTCAAACCATGGAAATCGCCAACCACCACCTGCATCGGTGCCAGAATTAACAGCATCCACAGCGCAATGGATAAAGCTTTGCGGTTGCTTTCAAACTCACGCTTTTGCAGGATAAACCAGGCGCTCACGCCAGCTACCACCAGAGCGGCGGTTAAAAAGGAAGCCAGCGCCATATGCAGGAAACGGTACCCGAAAGATGGGGTAAACAGCGCCTGAGACCAGGACACCACATGGTACATGCCATCACGCAGCTCCAGACCTCCGGGTGTTTGCATCAGGGAGTTGGCCGATAAAATCCAGAAGGAAGAAATAAAGGTGCCAAGCGCCACCATAATGGCTGCGAACAGATGCACGCCTTGCGGCACTTTATCCCGCCCGAACAACAAAACCCCTAAAAAAGCGGCTTCCAGGAAAAAGGCGGTGACCACTTCGTAGCTCAGTACCGGCCCGAGGAAGTTGGCAGTGGCATACGAGAAGTTACTCCAGTTGGTGCCAAACTGGAACGACATCACAATGCCGGATACCACCCCCATGCCAAACACCACCGCAAACACCTGGATCCAAAACTTCGACAAGCGCTGCCACACTGGCTGGCCGGTTTTGAACGACAACGCCTCCAGCACAGCAATAAAGCTGGCCAGACCTATGGTAAAGACGGGAAAAATCGCATGAAAGCACACCACAAACGCGAACTGGATACGCGATAGCAGCAGAGGATCTAACTCCATAACCGTTCTCCTGATCTGGGCTCACTCCTGCCGGAGCTCGCTCAAATTTGCCTAGCAAAAATACAACTCTGGACTAAAGTTATAGCATACACCAACTATATTAATTTTTTCTTATTGAAGCGTGCGACATAGTGTCGCAGATCAAAAAAAGTGCGATTTCACACTGGTGAAATCATCAATTCCAAGGTATTTTTAATTTAAGAGACTTCTTAACTACCAGGTGGTACTGCAATGAAAACCAATGTAGGTGGACTTGATAAAACACTGCGACTGATCGTGGGTATTGTACTGATCGCTTTGGCGGCCACAGGTGTCATCGGTGTCTGGGGTTGGATTGGTGTTGTGCCATTATTGACGGGTTTATTCAACACCTGCCCGGCATACAGCTTGCTCGGCATATCAACCTGCAAGCCCAAAGCATGACCAGTCAGACACTGCAGCTATTTGATTCTTTGGTGTTACTGGCTGTGCGCTACGCCATGGCGGACACAGGGAGCGCCAGCTTGGCTCAGGTACAACAAGCAATGGCGTATCTGCAACCCCCCGGCGCAGAGCCAGCCGAGATCAGCACTGCCCTGCAACGGTTGCAAAGCGCCAGCTTAATCACCGTCAGTGATCAGCAGTATCGGTTCAACGAACTGGCCGAGCGTTTTTGGCACCAAAGTGGCGCTGATAAAGTCTGCGGTGTACGGGTGCAGTGGCAACGTTTGCACCAGCAATTGCAGGGGTTTGAACTTGGATCCCAGGAGGCTTTATGAGTACATCACCAACCCAGCCACTGCGGCGCAAGTTGCTGCTTGGACTGGCCGCCGGAGCCACAGCGGCTTCGCCAGTCGCCTTGCTGGCTAAACCCCTGCAAAGCCAGGCCCATATTGTCATCCTTGGTGCGGGCGCAGCCGGCATCGCTATGGCGAACCGTTTGCGCCGCAGCATCACCGGTGCCCGTATTACGCTGGTCGGAGCCAGGCCAGAGCACCATTATCAACCAGGCTACACCATGATAGCCTCTGGTTTATGGCAGCCAGAGCGGGTGCTCTCCAGCACCAGCCAATGGCTTGGCAACGGCATCGATTGGTTGACGCAGGATGTGACCGCTATCGATGCCCGTCAGCAGCGGGTCGAGCTCAGTAACCAGCAGCAACTGACTTATGATCTCTTGGTGGTGGCCACAGGCTGTCAGCTCAATTATCACGAAATTGAAGGCTTTGATGTCAGCATGATTGGTCAGCATGGCATTGGCAGCGTCTATGCCAGCCCTGCAGCTGCCCTGGCAACCAGTGCACAAATCGATGCCTTAGTCAGCAAAGGCGAAGGCCGGGCTTTGTTTACCTTAAGCAATACCCCGCTCAAGTGCGCCGGCGCGCCGTTGAAAATGACCTTTACTACTCTGTCTCGGCTTGAGAAAACCGGCCAGCGTGAACGTTTCCAGGTTGATTTTTTTACCCCGTACTCAAACCGGGTGTTTGCGGTGCCTACCTACAACGATTTTGTGCTTAGACGCTGGCAGGAGCAAAAGGTCGGATTCTTTGACCAGCGCGTCCTGACTGGTTTGGACGCGCCGAGCCGCACCGCCTATTTCGCCCATACCGATGGCACACACAGCCGGGAATCGTACGACTTTATTCATGTGGTGCCTCCGATGAGTGCATCGGATGTGATAAAAGCTTCCGATCTGGTCTGGCACGATGGACCTTTTGCCGGCAACTGGCTGGAAGTGGATCAATACAGTCTGCAACATCGTCGCTACCCAAATGTCTTTGGGGTCGGCGATGTGATTGGCACGCCTTTTGGCAAAACTGCCGCCAGTGTCAAAATGCAGGCACCGGTGGCCGAGCGCAACATCCTGGCTTTTTTGAGTGGCCAGCCACTAACCGCCCGTTACAATGGTTATACCTCCTGCCCACTGATCACCAGCATTGGCCGCGCTATCTTGTCGGAATTTGGCTACGAAGGAAAACTGATGCCATCCTTTGGTTTTATCAGTCCCACCGAAGAGTCCTGGCTGGTGTGGATGATGAAAGAACAAATGTTGCAACCGGCTTACAATGCCATGCTGCATGGCAAAGTCTGAGGAGTAAACTGCATGAGCCTGGATGGTATTCTGATGATTCTGTGGTACGCCGCCAAGCCCTGGCTTTGGCTGATGGCACTGCTAATCCTGGGCCTGGCCGCCAGCCTGTGGCTCGGACGCCACCGGCAAGGAAAGCCACATGCCCTGCTCTGGCCGGTGGCCATCGCTATCGGTGTTGTTGCTATGCTATTGGCTCCAACCCTGACCCACTCACAACTGACTTATGTAGTCACCTGGCCCGATCGCCTGGTGCTGGCTGGCATTGGCATAGCTACTGCCTTCTACAGCTGGTTATTACTAAAAAACTGGCTGCGTAGGGCATTCTGATTTAGCTTGTGCTTAAGGAATGTCAGGCTACACTCTAAAGTGAGCTTTAGCAGTTATTGGAGTCTGCCTTTGTACGCTTATATTGCCCGCCAACCCATTTACGATAATACCAAAGCACTGTATGGCTACGAACTTTTGTTTCGCGATGGCGAACAAAACAGCTTCCCCAACATTGATGGTGATGAAGCCACTTCACGACTACTCACCGAGCATCACTTATTGGTAGGCGTTGAACATATTGCCGCGGGCAAACTGGCTTTTATTAATTTTTCGGCCGAAACCCTGATCCACCACTTTCCAACATCCATCGACCCCAAAACCACTGTCATTGAAGTACTGGAGTCGGTACCTATCAGCATGGAGTTGCTGCAAGCCTGCAAAGCCCTTCATGAAATGGGTTATGCACTGGCGTTGGATGACCACGATTTTGATGCCAAATGGGATGTTTTTTTGCCCTACACCCGCTACCTTAAGGTGGATGTGCAGCAATTTAATCTGGTGCAAATCAGTAAGTTCATTCAGCGTATCAAGCATCATCCGGTCACCTTACTAGCAGAAAGAGTGGAGACTGCCGAGCAGTTTGAAAAGCTGAAGCTGATGGGATTTACCTTGTTTCAAGGCTATTTATTTGCTCGTCCGGAAATGATGAAGCATCGTCAGTTGAGCAGCAATAAGCTCAACCTGCTGGAGCTGATTGGCGAAGCTTGTGCCGAGCAGTTGGATTTCGCTCGGCTAAGCCAGATTGTCGAGCGGGATGTAGCACTGTCGTACCGACTGCTGCGTTTTATCAACAACTCGGCCTATGCGAAAGAACAGCCGATTGAGTCCCTGAAACTGGCCATGGTGTATATGGGCGAAGCGGAGTTAAAAAAGTTCATCGCCCTGTTAGCCTTGGCCAATCTGGCAAACGGCGAGGACGATGCCCGCATCATTCAGTCGCTGGTTCGGGCTCGCTTTTGTGATCATCTGGCTAAGCTCTGCAACTACCCTGCCGACCCACCGTCTGCTTTTTTGACCGGATTATTCTCCAAAGTAGATGAGTTGGTCGAAGTTCCCATGGTTCAAGTGCTCAAGCAATTACCCTTACCCGAAGCCATCCGTCAGGCTCTGACTGGCCGTTCAGGATCACTTGGCCAGTTTCTTAGCCTGATTGAAAATTATGAAATTGCCGAATGGCCCCAGGCAGAACGGCTGGCAAATCAGCTGAGCCCGGCGGCAGATTTAGCACAACTCTATTTCGATGCTGTGCGCTGGGCTCAAGGCATTTTGCAACCAAACGCATGATCAACCTCAATGCCTGTAGTACAAAAACCAGTTACACTTTCCCATGTTGCGAAAAAGCAGCCTTAGGTCATTCATATCAGACAGGATAGTAAGGTGCCAGAAAAAATAGCCCCGAGTAAACTGCGTATCGGTTACGCCATTAAGTTGCCACTGAACTGGATGAGACACCCCTTTATGTCCAGCAAGCTGACCATTGAAAATGTACATCAAATCCGCATTATTCAATCACTCAAGCTGGACTTTGTTTACTATTATCCGGAGCAAAGCCTGGCTGCTGCTCCAAGCAGCTCGCCGACGAATGACGAGATACTGCGACAAATTGATGAAGCCGCTGAGTACAGAGCGCAATTGCAGCAGCAAAAGTCAGCTCGAATTGAAGCATCCAAAGCTCGCAGGCGAAGCATTCAGAAAACTGAAAAGGCGTTCTCCCAGTCGTTTAATCAACTGCATGCTTTGATGAAAAAACTCAGTAGTCAGCCGGTCACCGCCATCGAAGAGGCAACCGAGCTTGCTGCCAGAATGGCCGAAGACATCGTCAAGCCCGATGCCTTATCAATGCATATGATCGCCACAGCGCAAAAAGATCAGGAGAATCTCTACTACCATGCGCTCAATGTCTCCACCATCTCCATGGTGCTGGCTAAGAACCTTGGACTGAGCGAATCTCAGGTTCGCTTGGTAGGTTTTGCAGCCTTGTTTCACGATATCGGCAAGCTGCGCTTACCAAGCCAGATCATGCGCAAAAAAGAGCCACTCACCAAGCCTGAGCAGAATCTGCTAAACCTGCATACCCAATATGGTGCCGAGCTGGCAGAAAAGCTGGAAGATTTTCCACCCGAAGCCATACCAGTGCTGTTTCAGCACCATGAGTACATGGATGGCAGTGGTTTCCCCAAAGGCCTAAAAGGCGATGCCATTGACCCGCTGGCCCGGATTGTGATGGTAGTAAACACTTTTGATAATCTGTGTCACCCGGGCCCCGGCTTGGCTACCCGCTCACCACATACGGCTTTGGCTTACATGTACAAAAAAATGCGGGCACAATTGCCGGAAGCCGAGTTAAAGCTTTTGATCAAGCAAATGGGAGTCTACCCGCCTGGCACCCTGGTGATGCTGAGCGATGAACGGATCGGCATGGTCATCACCGTGAACAGCGATGCCTTATTACAACCTGATATCATGGTGTACGAGGCCGATATTCCAAGACTGGAAGCTCCCATCCTATCGCTGGCTGATGGCGATATAGCCATCAGCAGAGTTTTAAAACCGCAACAACTTCCCAGTCAGGTGTTGGAATACCTCAATCCTTGCGCCCAAATCAGTTATCATGTTCAGGGAAAAAATTAGGGCGCATCGTCTGCGCCCTACTTCATCGTCACCAGCAAACTTCCACGCCGCAAGTCAGCTATCCGCCTTCATCCAGTGTTCCACGGCTGCAGCCAGCTCATCCGGGTGGAATTTGGCAATAAACTGGTCGGCGCCGACTTTCTTGACCATGGCCTCGTTAAAGACCCCGCTCAGCGACGAGTGCAGCACCACATGCATATTGCGAAGATCCGGGTTGGCTTTCACCTGAGCCGTCAGGGTATAGCCATCCATTTCCGGCATTTCGATATCAGAAATCAGCAGCGGCACTTTTTTCGAGATATCCCCTCCCAGCTCTTTGGCTTTTTTCTCCAGCCACTGCAGTGCCTGCTTGCCATCATTCACCAGCTCAATATTCACACCAATGGAGGTAAGTGCGCGCTTCACCTGGCCACGGGCGACCGCCGAGTCATCGGCCACCAGCACGACTAAATCGGCCAGATTCATCTGAGCCGCTTCTTTTTTCAAACTTTCGCTGACTTCTTCATCCGGCGGTGAAATTTCAGCAAAGACTTTTTCCACATCAATCACCTGCACCAGGCGGTCATCCACCTTGGTAACAGCGGTGAGGTAATGATTTCGGCCAGCCCCTTTTGGCGGAGGGCTGATTTGCTCCCAGTTGATATTGACAATGCGATCCACCCCACCGACCAGAAAGCCCTGAGTGGTTCTGTTGTATTCAGTCACCAAAATAAAGGCTTTTTTCAAATCCTGGATAGCCGGCCCGCCGGTTGCCTGGCTTAAGTCGATGACCGTGATCGCCTCTCCACGCAAATGGGCGATACCCCGCACATGTGGCGAAGCGCCCGGCATTTCGGTGAGTTGGGGACACTGCAGCACTTCCCGAACTTTAAACACATTGATGCCATAGGGCTGCTCACCGTTCAGCCGGAAAATCAGCAGCTCCAGCCGGTTCTGCCCGACCAAATTGGTACGCTGATCCACCGATGCCATAAATTTACTCATGAGAACTCCATCTTACGGGCCTGTTATTTAGAGTATAACTGAACTTCAGCAACTAACACTGTTTCAGATCATGCTTAAGTGTAGCCTTTTCCTGTAGCTTTTACCTGCCCTTTGCCGGTTTGGTTTGGTCTGTTGGCAGAAGTGGTACCTTTATTTGGTGTGCTCAGCAAGCATATAGCGGTAGCAGACTAAAAATCAAACTTTGAATCAATAAAATCGATTAAGTCGTTCAGGAAAAGTTACTTTCGGAACAGTAGTTTGCTGTCTATAGTTGATACAGCTTAAGCGTGAGTACCTGCAGTACGCTCAGTAAAACCAACCTGAACAAGGAGTGATGCATGGACAAGAGTAATCAAAACACCGGTAAATGCCCGGTGATGCACGGCGCCAATACGGCCGCCACTGATAATGTGATGAGCTGGTGGCCCAAAGCCCTCAATCTCGATATTTTGCACCAGCACGACAGCAAAACCGACCCTCTCGGTAACGACTTTAACTACGCCGAAGCCTTCAAATCGCTCGATCTCGAAGCGGTAAAAACTGACCTCAAAGCCCTGATGACCGACAGCCAGGACTGGTGGCCAGCCGACTGGGGCCACTACGGTGGTTTGTTTATCCGCATGGCTTGGCACAGCGCCGGCAGTTACCGGATTGCCGATGGCCGGGGTGGTGCGGGCACCGGCAACCTGCGCTTTGCGCCGTTAAACAGCTGGCCGGATAACGGCAACCTGGACAAAGCCCGTCGCTTACTGTGGCCCATCAAAAGAAAGTATGGCAACAAGCTGTCCTGGGCTGATCTGATGATTCTGGCCGGCAACATGGCTTATGAGTCGATGGGTTTAAAAACCTTTGGGTTTGGCGGTGGCCGCAAAGACATTTGGCACCCGGAAAAAGATACCTACTGGGGCTCGGAAAAAGAATGGCTGGCACCATCCGGCAGCGAAGGTAGCCGTTACTCGGGTGAACGTGATCTGGAAAACCCACTGGCCGCTGTGATGATGGGCCTGATTTACGTCAACCCGGAAGGGGTGGATGGCAAGCCCGATCCTTTGAAAACCGCGCACGACGTGCGGGTGACTTTCCAGCGCATGGCAATGAACGATGAAGAAACCGTGGCGCTGACCGCAGGTGGTCATACCGTCGGTAAAGCTCACGGCAATGGCGATGCCGCCAATTTAGGCCCGGCACCTGAGGGCGCCGAACTTCATGAGCAAGGCTTTGGCTGGATGAACCACAAAACCCGTGGAGTTGGCCGCGATGCGGTCACCAGCGGCCTGGAAGGCGCCTGGACCAGCAACCCAACACAATGGGACAACGGCTATTTTGAGCTGCTGCTGAACTACGACTGGGAGCTGAAAAAGAGCCCAGCCGGTGCCTGGCAGTGGGAGCCGGTCAACATTAAAGAAGAGCACAAGGTACCGGATGCCGAAGATCCATCCAAGCGCCACAACCCCATCATGACCGATGCCGATATGGCAATGAAGATGGACCCGGACTACCGCAAAATCTCCGAGCGCTTCTACCAAGATCCGGAGTACTTTGCCGAGACCTTCCGCCGCGCCTGGTTCAAACTGACCCACCGCGATCTGGGACCGAAAAGCCGTTATTTAGGGCCGGATGTCCCGAAAGAAGATTTGATTTGGCAGGACCCGGTACCTAAAGCCGATTACACCCTGACCGAAGCCGAAATCAGCGAGCTGAAAGCCAAAGTGCTGGCCAGTGGCTTATCGGTATCCGAGCTGGTCGCGACCGCCTGGGACAGCGCCCGGACGTTCCGGGGTTCGGACTACCGAGGCGGTGCCAATGGTGCCCGCATCCGGCTAGCGCCGCAAAAAGACTGGGCCGGCAACGAGCCGGAGCGGCTGCAAAAAGTGCTGAAGGTACTGCAAGCCATTCAGGCGTCATTGAGTAAGAAAGTCAGCATGGCCGACTTGATTGTACTGGGTGGCAGTGCGGCAGTGGAAAAAGCGGCCAAAGACGCAGGTGTCAACATCACAGTACCGTTCGCACCCGGCCGTGGCGATGCCACGCAGGAGATGACCGATGCCGAGTCGTTCGATGTGCTGGAGCCCTTGCACGATGCCTTCCGCAACTGGCTCAAAGCCGATTACAGCGTGAAGCCGGAAGAAATGATGTTGGATCGTGCTCAATTGATGGGCCTGACTGCGCCGGAAATGACGGTGCTGCTGGGTGGTATGCGGGTGCTGGGCACCAATCATGGCGGCAGCAAGCATGGCGTGTTCACCGACAAAGTCGGCGTGCTGAGCAATGACTTCTTCGTCAATCTGACCGACATGAGCTACAAATGGGAGCCAACCGGCAAGAACCAGTACAACATCGTCGAGCGTAAAACCGGTGCCACCAAGTGGACGGCGACCCGGGTCGACCTGGTGTTTGGTTCCAACTCCATCCTGCGTTCTTACGCCGAGGTCTACGCTCAGGACGACAACAAAGCCAAGTTTGTGCAGGACTTTGTGAAAGCCTGGGTCAAGGTGATGAACAACGACCGCTTTGATCTGAAGTAACGGTACCCCAACAAAAAGCCCCGCCAGGTGACTGGCGGGGCTTTCTAATCTGGACAGTGGAGTTCAGAACATCACTTAACCGATTTAAGATGCTTGCGCTGATGCGCTTTGTCGATGGCTATATCTTCAGCATTGGTCTTTTCAGGCATCAGTTCATCCCAGCTGCGCGGCCCAGCCATCAGGCCACTATCCACATCGGCCAGCTCCTCAGGGATTTCTGTACTGAATAACTTTTCTGTTCGCTCTCTTGCCCTTTCAAGCAACCACTGCTCAAGTTCAGGCGAATCAGCTGGAGGTCGTTTCTTAGTTGTCATGAACTAGCACTCCTACAAATTCCGCCATAAGTGTGATGGCACATTGCTGGCTTTGCCGTTGAAATAAGTAAAACCATGCTTTTCATAATAGCGGATTACATCAACATTTACTGGCCGCATAATGCGAATTTGCTCTGCACCCAATCTATCAGCATAAGCCTCAGCCGCTGAGATAGTGAGTTCGACGACCTTCCCCTTCAAAGGATGCTGTCCCGGAGCGCCCTCAATAATATCCAGCCGCAATCGTGAACCTGAAAAAGTTGGCTTACCGATACTTAAGCCACATAACTTTGCCTTTGCAAACCAGATAGCCAGTTCAAACCGCTTAGGGTGACGGTAAGCATATTGCTTAAAACCCTCCCGCCATGACCAACTGGCATCGCTATGACGTCTTGGGCTCTCTTCCCACTGATGGGCTTGCGCCAATGCAAAAGCATTAATCACATCCAGCTGAACAACGCCCTTTAAACCAGCTGGCAGCGTTGCCTCGGCAATATGCAAGCTATGCTCCCTAAAACTCTGATATTTATTGTCAGCCGAGCTGTGCGCAGAATTCATTTTTTTCCTCACAAATACCACCAGTAATTTGCGCACATTGTAACAAATGAGAAGCGTACAACCAAAACAAAATTTACGTTTCATTAAATACCATGGTTGCAAAGCGTTGTGTAACCACTGCTATAGCTGGAATCCATGGCGGGCTAGGTCAGCAGCGACAACGAATACTTCCAAACAAAGCCCCGCCGGGAGACTGGCGGGGCTTTGTTTATGCTTTTTACTGCGCGAAGCTTACTCTTTCGGGCCCGGGCCTAAGTAGCGGTCCAGCCAGCCGGTAAACTCATTGAACCAGAACACCGAGTTGTTCGGCTTTAAGATCCAGTGATTTTCATCCGGGAAGTACACCAGCCGCGCATCCAGCCCCATGCCTTTGTAGACACCATAGATTTCAAAACCCTGGGTCACCGGCACCCGGTAATCCAGCTCACCATGGATGATCAGCATTGGGGTTTTAAAGTTGGCCGCATGCATCGAGGGGCTAAAGCGCAGCACGTTCTCCATGCCATCCCAGGGGGCGCCACCATAGGCATGCACCCGCTGCGCTGTGGTATCGGAGGCAAACTGGCCTTTCAGGTTGTAGACCCCGGCATGGTTAATCAGTGCCTGATAACGGTCGGTATGGCCGGCTATCCAGCTCACCAGGTAGCCACCGTAGCTGCCGCCGGCCGCTGCCAGCCGATTTTCATCGACATAGGGGCGCTGCAGCATAAAGTCGATGGCCCGCTCCGAGTCGATAAAAGGCATGGTGGGATGATCGCCATGAATGGAGATGGCAAAGTCCTGGCCAAAGCTGGTTGAGCCATGGAAGTTGGGCAGAATGGTGATGTAACCGGCAGCGGCAAACACCTGAGCATTCCAGCGAAAATGAAAGGTATCGCCAAAGAAGCCATGCGGACCACCGTGCAGCAGGTTCAGTACCGGCCACTTTTTGCTGGCATCAAAGTTCGGCGGATAGACCACAAACATCTGCACCGGGGCATCATTGGCACCAGCATAGGTCACATTCTCGACCTTACCCCAGTCGATACTGTCTTGCAGCGCCTGATTCAATTGGGTGATTTGACGGCGGTCGCGACCATTAGCGCGCACACTGAACAGCTCCGGCATCTGCGTCAGGCCGTGGTGCACAAACAGCAAACGGCCATCGGCGGTTTCAGCCAGGCCAGTATTGGTACCGCCTCGCAGCACTTCACGAATGGAACCACCCCGTGCCGGCATGGCAAACAGGGAGGTCATGGCCCTGTCATCGGCCTGGAAGAAGATCTGCCGGCCATTGCGCGAATACTGCCAGTTGACCGGAGTGTGATCAAAATCCTGGGTCAAAATGCGGCTCTGACCGTTGCGTAAATCGTACTGCAGCAGATTGATCTGATCGGCGTAAAAGTCATTGCGCAAGCTACGGCCCCACAGCAGGTAGCGACCATCCGGGCTAAACACCGGATTGATGTCGCGACCGGTATTGTCCGCGCTCAGATTAACGTAGCTGCCACTGCCATCGGTTTGCAGCAACAGCACATCGGCTTTAAAGTCATCAAAAGGGGGCTCTGTGGTATTGGCCGTCAGCGCAATTTGCCGGCCATCGGGCGAGATGTCGTAGCTGATGCCGCCGCCAATATTGAAATACCGCTGCCAACCCGGCGTCAGCTCAGTCACTTCGCCGCTCGCCAGTTGCACCCGGAACAGCCGCGGATACGCATCTTGCTCTAAGAAGCGATCCCAGTGCCGGTACAAACGGTTTTCGGTGACAAAAGCCGAGACTTTGGATTTGGCCTTTTCAGCTTGCTGCGCTTTCAATGCAGCAAAGTCGCCGTCAAAATCGGCCGGCACCTGGGCCATAAACACCAGGCTCTGACCATCCGGCATCCACTGCACGGCCGAGACGGCTACCGGCAAATCGGTCAGCTGGCGTGGCTCACCACCATCCATCCGCATCACAAAAATCTGGTTGCGCTCGGCCTGACGGCGCGACACAAAGGCAATCTTGCTGCCATCAGGGCGCCACACCGCCCCGCTGTCGCTGCCAGTGGCCGGAAAGGTCAGCTGTTGGCTTTGGCCAGTTTGCAGGTTCAGCCAATGCAGGGCTGTGGTGCCGCGGTCGGTTTCCATGCTGTAGCTGCTCACACCGTACAGCGCACTTTTACCATCCGGCGCCATCACCGGGGCCGATGGTCGCTGTACCGCCCACAGGTCTTCAGGAGTAAGTGGCCTTGGCGCCTCGGCCTGGGCCAGGCCAGCCCACAGCAGGCTGGCCGATAAAGTCAGAACCGCCGTCAGGCGGCCGGAGAAGAAAGGAACCATGGGTTATCCTCTGTCGTTATACCGCCGGCTACTTTAGCACAGCCGTAACGACAGCGGAAAAAGGCTCGGTTAATGGCAGGCTACAGGCGTTCATTTACCGCCCGCAATATCGTCGCTACCGCAGCACCGACACCAGACCATCACTGGCTTGATAGTGAATCTGGCTGCGGCCTTGTGCCTTGGCCTGATACAACAAGGCATCGGCTTGTTGCAGTGCTTGCTGCATGGCTTGTCCTTCCTGCAGCAACACCGCACCACCGCTGGCGGTTACTTCCAGCTCAGCGATAGGCTCAAAGCGTAGGGCATTGCATAATTTGATCAGGTTGTCCTCAACGGCATGCTCTCCCACCCCACGCAAAATCAGCAGAAACTCCTCTCCTCCCCAGCGCAAAACCTGGTCGTCTTTGCGCACCGCCGTTATCAGGCGCTCGGCCAACTCGGTCAAAACAGCATCGCCCCTTTCATGCCCATATCGATCGTTGATTTGCTTAAAGTGATCCACATCCAGCAACACCAGCAGATCGCCTTTGGCGTGCCCCATGGCCGATAAAGCCCTGCGATTTAACAGTTGTGTCAGCGGATCCCGTTTCGACAAATCATCCAATTGAGCATTCAGGCGTCGTACCTGCCGAATCGCCAGTAAGGCACCGGTCAGTCCCAATAACAAGATGGTCACCAGGCCTATGTACAAAGTACGTTCACGCTGCGCCCTTGTCAGGCGCTCATCCCGAAGCGCATTGGCCTGCTCCAGCAGCTGAATGCGCAACCCCTGCTCCTGGGCTTCAAACTGTACCTGCAGCTCACTGAACACCCGGTCACGCTCTATCGCCAGCACCTGATCACGGATCTGCCGCTGCTGTCGCAATACTTGATTTTCCTGTAAAAAAAGTCCGGCTTCATGATACGCATCTGCCAGGTGACCCAGCATAATACCTTGCGTCCCCGGCGTGGTCTTGTCAGCAAAGGCGGCATACGCCTGCTCCATCATGGGCAATCCCTGGTCTGTTTGGCCTTGCAGTACCAATACGTAACCAATATTAAAACGCATCACATGGATTTCACGGTCATTGCCCAACCGTTCGGCAATGGCAATACCCTGCTCCAAATAAGTCAGCGCTGGCTCAAACTCCCGGCGGTGCAAATGCACAGCCCCCAGGTTGTTAAAACCCAACATATGCACCCGCCCAAGTTCCTGCGGGTCCCGCACAGTGGTAGCGGCACGAAAATCGGCCATCACTTGATCTGTAGTGCCATAAGCCATCTGTGCTGCGGCGCCCCGTACCAGGTACAATTCTGGCAGCAGCGCATCCAGCCCCTGTGCCTGTGCAGCGTCCAGTGCTTGCGATACAATTTGAATGGCGTACTGGTAATTCTGCAGCCGGCTCTGAATCCGGGCCAATTGCAACTGCAAGTACTGACGGCGGTAATCAGTCCCCTGCAGATCCAGCAAAACAATTTCATTGTGTGCCTGCAAAAAGCGTTGCAATGCAGGCTCCAGCTGGCCACTCGCTTTTAGCGCCCGCCCCAACTGCAGACGCAGCTGAAATTGCAGCCTGGGGCCTACATCCTGCTCCAGCAATGCCTGCACTTGCGGCTGCAGCGCCACTGCCGCGTCAAACTCCTGGTGATGCAAATACAGCTCCAGCAGTGCATTCAGCACTTCCAGCTGAGCTTCGGTAGACATGGCCTCTGCTTGGCGCAGCAGTGTCTGCAAGGCACTAAAGCCTTCCTGTTTTTGTTGTGGCACCAACGCCTGCTGCAACAGCAACAAGGCTTGCACCCTGAACCAGGTATCGGACTCCGACTTGGCATGAAGTTGCTGCTCCCAAACAGCCAGTTGCGCAGTATCAGGAAAACGCAGCGGCCACTGAATCACGGCATCCAGTTGCTGCTCAATGCGGGGAACACGCTCAGCAAAGCTGTGCCAGGACAGCACAGTCAGAAAGAAAACAACAAAAACACGATACATAGCAGATCCTTCTCTCAACCAACAGGCGATGGCAGCAGCCACCTACGAATGCATCAATCAAACTCCTATCCATGAGGTTCGTTTCTATAATCTAGCCAGCTATGCGACTGCATTGCAAGCTGAAAAGAGCAGAAAGACGTCATTCACCTGAAAGTAACCGGTTATACTGCATCTGCCGGACACATGCTGGAACACCATGAACAACAAAAGCCACAGTAAGTGGCTTTTGAAAGTACAACTGGCTGATTGAGTTTAACGCTGAGCGGTGCGCCGCACTGCTCCTAAAGCCAACAAACCTAATGCCAGCACCCCCCAGGTTGCAGGGGCTGAAACAGCAGCAGTACTCTGTTGAGCCACCACACTCACACCATCAAGAAAGTTGCCGATGGTGCCGGTGTTGTGCGAAGTGAACCGCAAGGTGGTGCTGGTATCGGTGGCAATAAAGCTGCTGCTAAAGAAGCTCCAGCCTTGGTTGGTGTGATCGTTCAGCGTTTGGCTCAAGTTCGCCACCGTCACTTCAAACTGTTCATTGCTACCGTTACGGGCACGGTAATAAAAACTCAGCTCATAGCTCTGACCCACCAGGGTTTCAAAGCTCTGGTAAATCGACCAGGCGCCCTGATTGCTGCCATGCGCATTCAGCTCAATAAAGTGGTTGCCGGTCACCGCCTGCACGCCATTCATCGAGTTCCAGATTTCGATGTTGCTGCCCTGCCAGCCTGGAACTTGGCTGGATGGCATCCAGGTCCAGGAGTTGGGGTTAATCGGGTTGGCTTCAAAATCGCCGTTTACGATCAACGACGCCTGGCTGCTAAAACTGGCCATTGCCAATACAGCAGCACCTACTACGGTACGAACAAGTGCTAAAGACATTTTGATCCCTCAAATATGCGGTTGAAAAACACGCTCATTGTACCAGTTAACAAATGCCAGCGGAACAAAAATTAATCAGCTTTGTTAATCAGGGGGTTATTACCATTCGCCCATCTGAAGTCGCTGTTTCACACCAAGCACCTGGTACTGCAGTGCATCAAAAACTTCATCAAAATCTTGGCATTCCTCGGAGAGGTTTGGCAGCGACAAACTCGCCTCTGTAAAAAAACGCCGCTGTTCTGTCTCGCTCTGCCAGGCTTGTTGCCACCACTCGATAATAAACCAGCTTGAGGATTTAAGCCTCAACTGACTCGGAAGTCGATCACGTTTTTGCCTATTTTCTTTTGTACTGGCCGGAAGTAAATTCCACAGGTCATTATTTGGCCAGTAGCTGAAGGGAACACAATGATCAATGTCATAACTGTAAAGCCGATCACCACTCCAAACGCTACAGACATCTATGCCTTGTTGGCGCAACTGTTCTACCTTCTTTCGAACCATAGCCGTGTCGTGTTGATGCTCTAACCAACGCAGTTGATGATGGTATGTATCCAGTGATATCTGCTGTTGTTGGTTCCGCTCATACTTTTGCATTTCAGCAATCCATTGCTGCACCAATAAAGGCTCAATCCAACAGCCGTACTGGCGAAAGCAATGCCACATATCATCTTTTAAAATGAAGCGACCAAAACTATCAAGAAAGGTTTTATCCAGCAATACAGAGCTCTGTCGCTTCACCTTGGAGCGCTCGATGGCAAACAAGCGGTTATCTCTGTGCCCTTGCCAGATATAAGTCACTGGTCCGGCTTTGATAGTAGCCAATGTATCAACCATTAACTGCTGCAGAGCTAGAGCATCCTGGCCAGTGTAAAAGTTACCGATAGCGAAATCATCAGCCGTCAGATGACTTAGTAAGTCCCAGCCGTTTGCTTTAACAAACCCTAACCCTTTCGCAGGATCAGAGTTTTGCTGGATATTGTTGTCAACCAGACGCTTAAATAAACGGATCCAATAAAGCGCCACCAAACCAAGGGAGATAGCCACAGTTCCATCTTGTTTATCAACAACGGCGCCAGGGTGCGCATCAGCTATACGCACCAAAGTGCGGAGCAAGGCCAACTTGTAAGTAGACGATTTGTTGTCATTCACAACAATATGCCGGACCTTGCTTAGGCTACCGCTGCCATCATCAGGCAACTCAAGAACTAAAGTTTGCCACTCAACATCATTCCGCCCGCCACTGTCTGCTGTGCGCGCACTGACATAACGAACAACCAAACCAAACTTCTTCGCCAAGTCAGAAACTTCATCAATACCCACTGGGTAAGCCACCCGATTGTCACTGAAACTGCCATAGCGCAGGCTTAAAACAAAACGGCCACCAGGTGCCAGTAAATTAGTAATTTTCCGAAAAGCTCGCTCACGATCAGACGGCAAAATATGCATCCACACAGCACTGAGTAAAATAGTCTGGAACTGGAGATTGAGCTGATAAACCACCTTAAGCTCAGGCAAGCTGTCTTGCAGCCACTTAACTTGCTCAGCTGTTTTTAGCTTGCCCAACTGCAACAAATCATTAGCTGGCTCGACAGCTATCACCTGACACCCCTGCCGAGAGAGCCATTGAGCGTCTCGGCCACTGCCAGCGCCAATATCCAGCACCAGCTGTTCTTTGGGCCAAAACGACTGCCAACACGCATGTACTTGCTCAAAACTCAGCGCATCGTACTGAGCTGCAAACAGCTTTGCCTGCCTGTGATAGATATCAACATTTTTACTCATAACAGCACGGCTTACCCATGTGAGGTAAAAAACTAAATACTATGCCCAAAAGAACTCACCCCAAAAACTCAGCCAACCCCTCAGGCAACCGAGCAGGCTCAAAAATCTCAATCCAATAGCCATCCGGGTCGCGGATAAAGGCGATGTCTTTCATTTTGCCATCGGCTGGTTTTTTCACAAAAGACACGCCCAGCGCTTCAAAACGCTGGCAGGCGGCGGTTAGATCGGGCACGGCGAAGCCGATGTGGCCGAAGCCTTTGGGTTCGTCGTTGCCGTTGTGGTACTGGCAGTTGTCGTCGTTTTCGCTGCCCCAGTTCCAGGTGAGCTCCAGCATGGCCGGGCGGCTGAAGGTTTGGATGGTGCGCTCGTCGGTATCTTTGGACCACTGCTGTGTTTCTTGCTCGCTCAGTGCGGCCAGGAAGAACAGCGAAAAGGTCATTTCGGGGAAATCCAGCTTGCGTACCAATGTCATGCCGAGCACCCGGGTGTAGAAGTCCAGGCTAACGGCCGGATCTTTAATGCGCAGCATGGTTTGGTTAAAGACAAAGTCGTTGGTGGCCGGATCGCGCTGCTCGCACAGGCCGGGGGCGCTTTCTAAGTGGCGGCTCATAGCTGGCTCCTTCTAAGTAGCAAGAATAAACAATCAGGCTGCCAGCTTAGCAGATTTTGTCCCCCTTGTGCGCCGCGCTGTTCCTATCTTGGTTGGATGATTTGCTGCACGCTAACCGGCTTGCTGCAAGCTGGCAGAGTCGGTGCCAAAGCCCACTGATACCAACCAGGCAAAGGCTTCTTGCTCGGACGGGTAAACCCGCTTTTCAAAGCCGGGGCTGCTGTCGCGAATCATTTTGTCGAGCTGGTATTTTTTGATCATGCTGGGGCAGTAGACCTGTGCAACGTAACGCAGTTGGTGTTGGATGCACCAGCCCACCAGATCCTGAATCACGGGCTCCATTTCCGGCACACCCAGTTGCCAGTCGTCCAGGTAGACGATGTGCGCCCAAGGCTGGTTGCACAAGGGAGCCGCCTCGGCTTTAAACTGGGTACTGAAATCCTCGGCAGTGAGACGGTTCCAACTGCCTTTGACACGCGCCAATAGCACGCGCTGCTCGCGCCAGAGGGTAAACTTGGTGGTAGGCATGCTACTCTTCCTATTTGAAACCCAGACTATTAGATTAGCAAAACGAACCGGGCTTGCTTTGATCTGAACACAACTTTTAGCCAAAAGCTTGTCTCTGTTTTGCTACAGCAGCGTTGATCCGCGACTTAAATTAGAATAAATTAATTTAATGAGCCTGAATTTGATCTGTCGCATATACACCTTCGCCGCAACCGTTATGCTAGGGCTTTTGTAATCAAGGCTAAGGATAACTTTATGAGCAATAAAACCGTAACCGTACAGGCCAATATGGCCGATGGCTTTGCAATCGCCGCAGACATTGATGGCCACAAAGTGATGATTGACCAGCCGGTTGCAGCCAAAGGCACTGGCACCGGGCCCACGCCGTTGCAAATGATGCTATTCGCGGTCGGTGGCTGCATTGGCACCATTGGCCGCATTGCGGCTTTTCAGCAAAAAATTACCCTGCGCAGCATGCAAATCACGGTGGAAGGTGATTACAACCCGGCCGGCCTGATGGGCAAGCCGAGCGATGACCGGGTAGGTTTTTCGCAAATCCGTATTAGCGCCAGCATTGATGCCGATTTAACGGATGCAGAAAAGCAGCAGTTTCTGGATGAAGTCTGCGCCCGCTGCCCGCTGCACGACAACCTGCTGCATGGTACTGAAGTGATGCATAGCCTGGCGCCTTAGCCCCTTCCCCTCTCCTTTTTTGCACGGCTGCAGCTGGTGTAGCCGTCTACCTTGTTACAAGTGACAGCGAAAAGCTGTAACAAGCTGTTGCAGTTTATGCGTTAAAACCTGTTATTTTGCCTGAAAACCCCGTTATCATAGCTGTTCTTGTTTTTGAAGGAGCGAGCTATGGGATTTGGATTATCACTGATTGGCTTTTTTGTTGTGTTAGTTCTGGTGATTCTGGGCTCGATTAAGGCCTATGAAATCATCAGCGGCAAGTCAAAGAAGAAGAAGGACGATCAATAATGGCAAAAAATAAAAACATTTTTACCGCTGCTGCGGCGGCATTGGGTGTTCTCATCCTGCTGTTTGCAGTCGGCAGTTTCTACACGGTGGATGAAGGTGAGCGTGGCGTGGTCATCCGTTACGGCAGCCTGATTCACGTGGCCGAGCCGGGTTTGCATTTTAAACTGCCGGTGATCGACAGCGTGCGTAAAATTTCAGTGCAAGAGCAGGTAGAGCTGTACCGCAATATGGAAGCCTACAGTAATGACCAGCAACCGGCGGTAATGAACCTGTCGGTACGCTACCAGATCGACAGCAGCCGGGTGGATGAAGTGTACCGGAATTTTGGTACCCGCCAGGCGCTGATTGACCGCCAGGTGACACGGATTGTGCTGGAAGAAGCCAAAACCGTACTGGGACAGTTCAATGCCGCCACCTCTATTCGTGAGCGTGGCCGGTTGAATTTGGAAATGGCGCAAGCGGTGCAACGGTCGGTCACCGGGCCTGTGATTATTCTGGGTGTGCAGGTGGAAGATGTGTCCTTCAGTGCGGCCTATGAAGAAAGCGTCGAACAGCGCATGCTGGCAGAAGTGGCCGTTGAGCGTGAGCGGCAAAACCTGGAGCGTGAGCGGGTGGAAGCCGATATCGTGCGAACCCGGGCTGCAGCCGAAGCGGATCGGGTGCGGGCTCAGGCCCAGGCCGAAGCCGACAGCATCCGGCTACGCGGTAACGCCGAGGCGGAAGCCATTCGCGAGCGGGCCGCGGCGCTTGCCAATAACCCACTGTTGGTGGAACTGGTAAAAGCAGAGCGTTGGGATGGCAGACTGCCTACCACCATGCTGCCAAACGCGACCGTGCCTTTTATTGAAGCCAATAAGTAATGGATGCAGCGCAGGCGGCGTGCCCGATATGGGCCCGCCGCTTGTGAGCGAATCCTAAAAACTCAGCTGCATACCAGCATAAACAGAGCGCCCCATACCAGGCACGCCAATGCCAAAGGGGACCCCGTTCAGCGACATGGTAGTGCCCTGACCAACATAGCTGCCACCGGCCGGTAAGGTGTAAAATTTGTTCAGCAGGTTTTCTACCCCAAGATCCAGCCGCAACCTCTGCCAGCTGTGGCTAAGCCGAAGGTTAAGCAGGCCATAACCGGCGGTATCCACTTCATTGCGAATGCTGGATAAGCGCTGCTTGCCCGAGACCAGCTGCCACTCCAGGCTGTTGTCCCAGCCGGCCAGTTGCTGCTGCAGACTAAAGCGAGCTTGCCATGGCAGCGTTTGGTAAAGGCCATCTTGCGTGTCGGTATTTTTGGCATCCAGATAGCTGATGTTGCCATGCAGTTGCCACAGGCCACTGGCATTGACTGCCAACTGAGTGGCCGCGGTGAAATCCAACCCCTGCAGGCGTGCTGCCTGGTTTTGGTACTGCAGAACATTGAACTGGCCAGCTTGCCAGTTGGCGTTGGCAGCCGCCGCATCGATAAAATCTTTCACCCGGGTATGGTAGGCATTCAGACTGACTTGATGCAGCTGATTGTCGCTCAGCCAGCTCAGGCTGGCTGAGACGGTCTGGGCTTTCTCCGGTTTGAGCGCCAGGTTACCCACATAACCATTGCCATCGCCCACCAAATTGTTCATCGAAGCGGCCATCGGCCAGAACGACCAGGGATAGGTTTCATACAAGTTAGGGCTGCGCACTTTTTGGGCGGCTCCCAGCTCCAGTTGCCAGTTCCGGTTGACCGCATAGCGGCTTAGCACCGTCAGATCCAGATTGTTGTCGGTGATTCGGCGCTCGGCCTGATTAAAGGCCGCGGCATTCATCAGCTGCATGCCTGGCGCATTCATCGCCGTGGAATAGCCTTGCACCGGGCTGGCATCCCGCAATACCGACTCCAACCGCACACCATACAGCAGCACCCAAGCAGCGGAGGCTTGCAGCTCATGCTCGGCAAACAGGGCCCGGCGATCACGTTTGCCATCATTGATATTTAAGAACGTACCCGGGCCCATACCCCCACCGGAGGCCGTCCAGTAGTCGTCCAGTCGGAACTGCTGGTACTCTACTCCCAGGCGAATGCTATCGGTCGCGGAGCGCTCCAACTCGGCACTGAGCCGAAAGCCCAAGGTGTCGGCATCAGAGTGCATCGGCATGCCGGCGGCACAGGTCCCGTTAGGATCACCATGAAAACGAATGGGGTCGCAAGGCTGCCCGCCCATCGCATTGCTGCCGTACCAGAACTGCTTGTCTGGCCCGAAATCCATAAAGTGCTCGACACTTTCATGATAGATACGGCTGTGTAGCTGGCCCCAAGGCGTGCTGCGATCCCAGCTCAGATTAATACGCCGCTGTTGGTTATCCAGCAGATCCATCCGCTGGTTGGGATACAGTTGGCTGGGCATGTTCTGGTAGCCCAGTTGCAGATCGATGACATCCTGCCGGGTAGTAAGCGCCAGCCGCAGACTGTGATTTTGCGTTTCATAGGCGCTGGAGCCAACTTCGTCCAGCGGCAGGCTATGGTTTGGCCGACCGGTGGCTTCGAGGGTTTTAAAATCCGCTGCAGCACGGTTATTTTTGCCGCGACTCCAGTTGCCGCTATAACTGGCAAAAAGCGCGGCGCTGCTGTAATCCAGCTTAATGTTGGCCCCACGGGCCTGATTGTTGCTGCGGTAAAAAGATCCGATTTCCCCGGCAAAGCTGGCTTCAGAGCTAAATACCGGGGCTTTGGACTCACTGATGATGCTGCCGCCAATGCTGTCGCCGCCCAGACTGACCGGGCTGATGCCGGCAAAGACGGTGATGCGCCCCACATCGGTAGGTGCCATGTAGGACAGCGGCGGGTTCATGTGATTCGGGCAAGCCGAAATCAGATCCATGCCATCCACTTTTACCCTGAGCCTGTCATCAGCCAGGCCGCGGATCACCGGCAAACCGGAGACCGCCCCCGCTTGCTGCACACTAACCCCGGCCAGCATGGCCAGTAAGCTGGCAGTGTCGCTGGTCGCGGCAAGCTGTTTTTGAATGGCGGCTTCATCCAGTTGTTGCTGCTGCGTGCCGCGCAGCGGCTGCTGGCCTTCGATACGAATTCGTTCAACGCCCTGCTCGGAAGCCGCAGCCGGATGGGCCGCAAGGCAACCAAGGCAGATGGCCACCGTCAGCGGGGCCAGCGCAAAGTGATGCGAGGAAATAACAGTCGACATAGTAGGCTCACCGAAAAAATAGCGGCAGCAAAGCAGGTTCGCTGCGCTGCAACAAGAGATAGCGGCTATGGTAGGTACTTTGAAGCCAAAAGGTAATGCGACAAAGTGTCGCACTCTTGTGCTAGCAGGATGGTACGCAAACTCTGCTGAGGGCCTTGGTTCAACTGCAATAGGCTTGCCCCCGACAGCTGAGACAACTTATCGCCCAAGTGGCACAAAGCCAGTTTGCCCCGCCACCAAAGTGTGTTAAGAATAAAAGTTATCGTGCTAACACTACCAAGGATATGCCCTTCATGTTTAAAGCGAAAATACCCATGCTGGTTGCCAGCTTGCTGCTTGGCCTTTGTGTTCAATCTGCTCAGGCTGTCACCGAAACGCCTGCACAGGGGCGGGTGATTGCATCGGCTGATCAATTCAGTGTGCTCGCTCACCGCGATCGCATTGCACCGGAAAATGCCATGGTGAACGAGCGCTTGAGCAGCCTGCTGCCTGCGCTGATGGCCGAGACAGAGCTTGATATGTGGTTGGTCATTAACCGCGAATACGTGGAAGATCCGGTGTTTTTTAGCTTAGTTCCCCAGCCTACCTTTGCGGCACGACGGACCACCATGCTGATTTTTAACCGGCTGGCAGATGGTCAGGTGGAGAAACTATCGGTGAATACCTATCCGTTTGGGGCGCCTTATGAGTCGGTCTGGTCTGGCGGCGATTTGGACGAGCAGTGGCAGGCACTGGCGGATCTTATTGTGGCAAAAGATCCTAAACGCATCGGCATCAATGTCTCAAAACACTGGCCGGAAGCCGATGGCCTGACCAAGGGCATGCATCAGCGACTGCTGGCCGTGCTGCCAGAACAGTATCAGCAACGGCTGGAGCCGGCCGAGAACCTGGTGCTGCGCTGGCTGGAAACCCGCACCGAGGCCGAGCTTAGTGTGTATGCGCATGCGGTTGGCTTGGCGCGCGGCGTTATTGCGGAGGGCTTTAGCTCACGGGTGATTACCCCTGGCGTGACCACCACCGACGATGTCGCCTGGTACTTGCGGCAACGCTTTGAGGATTTGGGCCTGCCCATTTGGTTTATGCCGTATGTCACTTTTCAGCGTCAGGGGGAAAGCTGCAGCGATGAGCAACCGTTTTGCAGCATCAACCAAGGGGTGATTCAACGGGGCGATGTGCTACATACCGATGTTGGCATTTGCTACTTAAAAATGTGTACCGATACTCAGGAAATGGCCTATGTGCTGAAGCTCGATGAAACCGAGGCGCCGCAAGGTCTGCGCGATGCACTGCGCCAGGGCAACCGCTGGCAGGATATCCTCACCGCCGAATTTAAAACCGGTCGTAGCGGTAATGAAATCCTGGCGGCAACCCAGACAGCCAGCAAGGCTGCAGGACTTAACAGCAGCACCTACACCCACCCGATTGGCTTTTTTGGCCATGCGCCAGGGCCCACCATTGGCATGTGGGATAATCAGGGACCTACCGCAGTGAATGGTGACTGGCCACTCTATCCAAATACGGCCTATGCGATTGAAGGCAATATCAAACAGCCTTTGCCGGAATGGGGCAATCAAACCATTCAGATTATGCTGGAGCAAAGTGCTTACTTTGATGGGCAGCGGGTGATTTATCTGGCCGGGCGGCAGACGGAGTGGCATTTGGTACGGTGATGGTACATGGTCACTGGTGAGCAACGGCTCGCCAGCTTCCTTTGAATCACGTAAACGGAGAACTGGCGTTTTTAGCCGATGTGCAAGAAAAGTAACCAATCTACTGTCTTTGTCTCCAACATTGCAGACAAAGCTTTGCTCCGGGGAATTTGGGAGTAAATGTTTCACAACAATCAGCACAGCGGGGATGGTGTCTTTGCTCCGCAGTCACGGCATGACTTTGCGCTGCTGTTTTGGCTGAGCGTTCAGCTTGGGCGATTGCCGGTAAAAGATCTTCGATTGGCCTCGTCTCTTTGATAGAAAAGTGGTATTTGGCAGTAATCCCTCTTTTGACACCTGCAACAAAATCATTGCTTGCCGTCCCTCGATCATGCCGTCGATAGGGATGCTCAGCATGTATTTTTCTTAATTTGTCTATTTCTTGAAATACCGTGATGCCGCCGATGTCATCGCAAGGCCGGTTAAACATCCAGACAACAAACAAAGGCACATTTCTTCGGTATTTTTTCAGGTCAGCGTCTTTGCATGAAAAATAATGTAAAAGCTTTGGTTCATCGATCACCAACGTTTCTTTCGGGCGTAGACGTACGATTTTAGACGACTTAACGAAAGCCTTGCCCTGAAGAAACTTAGCTTCAACCCGACAAATCAGCAAATCTCCTGAACTCACATCAACAACCCTTATATCGGGTTTTTTTGTCTGCTCTGGTTCTTTACAAGTTAGATTTGAGTGTTGTTCTATCTTTAGCTTTAGCTCATTCACTAAATGCTGCGAGTTCTCTAGATCACGGTTAAATGGATAATGAAACTTCGAATGGGGTAAGCATCGGCTGCAGGTGCCACAATCAAAAATGGCATCAGAGCTTAGCGAAATTTTGTCTCTACAGATCAGCATACCAAGTGCTCAATGGAACAATGTGTACACTCAGTGTTACTCAAAAATACTGAAATGTAAATTTAACAGCATGCTACGCGATAACAGCACCAAATTCATCCAGGCACTCAGATATATGTCCCAGCCAATCCTCATCGGTAAATTCAAAGTTTCTTAATATTTCATCTGAAAAAACAGCAGTAAAAAAATCAAACAGTACACGGCTTGTAAAGTGCGTATTTGTCACACTGGAAATCATTAACTTTTCAAACATAGATCTTTTCAGCGGCACAATTCGCACCTTACCGCCGTAGGCTTTACTAGCAAAGCGCGCTTGTGTAAGAAGGTAATTTACGACGTTGTCGTTAATTTTCTCAGCAACAAATACGCCAAAAACAGGCTTAAAGTTACCCTCTTCTACCAGCCTTTTTTGCTTCATACCTAAGTGTCTGGATATTGACTCGCCTTCCATTTCGTATTGCTTTTGCCCTGCGCTCAATGTCACTTCAACTATTAAATGAAAGTCCTTATATTCTGCCTCTATATCAGGCTTGTTGCCTGCTGCTGTCGATACAGGATAACCATCAAAGTCGACAATATAATTACCAACTATATCCATCGCATCATTTATTAGCACCAGAGCACGTCATGTATTCCATTCATACATTAATGGCCTATCCAGTACATCAGACCCTCGAGTAGTAATCAGGTCATATTGCTCCTGAACATCCTTGGTGCTGCTGACGAGGTTGGCTCTAAGTAACTTAGCTTGATCGCTTAG
>NZ_JAUHLI010000016.1:0-92591 GCF_036325985.1 Alkalimonas cellulosilytica | reverse complement strand
GGCCCTCTTTCATAGCATCAATAGCCGCATCAACATCAACCACGTTTAAGCGGTCAACCATCCTTTCATAAGCGGCGGTAAAGTCGTGTATAGCTTTTGTTTGCTCGCTGGTGGTGGTATCAATAAGCACGGCACCATTGAGCAAGGCATAAAGGCTGTGTTGCTGGGCCGCTATCTGTTCTAAAGTAATTTCGACCATTAGACAGCCCCCTTACCCGCTAAAAATGCCTGTACAGCATCAGCAGGCCATAACAAGCGGCCTGAAGGTAATTTGATCGGCCTAATGCCGTAAAAACTCCCGGTTTTGCAAAGGCGGGTTCTGATCGTGCTGGGTTTGCCGTGTAAGACTTCGGCAAACTGTTCAGTAGTTAAGTTTTGCGGTGTTAAAGTTGTCATGAATCTGCCCCTATTTGATTAAGCAGATTCATTTTGTTTAGTGCGTCCTGTTAGCCATGGTTATCGTGAAAATTAGCTCTTACCTCCAAATTTTCGAGCTGTAGAAAGCCTGTTTTGAAATGTGGTAAATGCTATTTTTTTATCTTTGCCTTTATGTCCCCTATAAGTATATTTAAGCTCCTGTGAACATTCGACTGGCGATAAACCTTCTTCATCAAGAGCACCAAAAAATGCTGGCCAAAGCTCTTTAGCTGTACCGGGGCTCTTTGCTAGTCTTGCAATAATTTCTGATAAATCTTTATCTCTCTTTATACATGCAACACCTTCATGCGCATTAGTTTTATGCCTAACCAAGCCAGTTTGATAAGGGTGTTCCATCTCCATCATTTTCAAAATTACAGCAATGGGCATAGCTCGCCCGATATGTACGGCTGCTTTCTCATAGTTGCCAGAAATTGCATGGCCTTCTGCACTAAATAGCTCCCGCAAACCATTAAGAGCAATCCTAACGCCCTCTAACTTTTGTGGGTGTAACTTCGCTTTTTTTGCCCGCCATTTAATGAAGCGTTCAAATCGGATGACCGGTGCAATTGCTGGCTTTAATGTACGTTGTTCTTTAGACCTTTTCCGGCTCCATGCTTCCGGGTCAAACTTTGATGGCAAGTCTAAGCTGTGCAGGTATGAACCAAAATGTTGCTCTGCTAAGTGTGGAATCATAAGTTCCAAATCCCACGCTTCAGGTGAGGCGGGCATCTCAGAAGGTGATCTGTATGTTTCTATAGTTGTTACAATCAAACCTTCATATCTATCTTTTGAACCGAGTGTGTAAGTTCTAGTTTTTTTGCTCATTACGCCCCCTGAACCACAGTTAAACGCTTCTCAGCGGTCGCTGGCACCCTAAGCCCGGCCTGCTCTAAAAACCATGCTTCAATTCGTTCATGCCATACTCTAAGTAAGTCCAGCGGCCTTTGCTTGTAATGTTTTTCAGCAGTGGCGCTTGGCTTATGGCCCATAATCTGTGCCACTACCCCGGCGGGTACTTCTACCCATTCCGACAACGTAGCAAAGCTGCGGCGTAAGCCGTGCAAGGTTAAGCCTTCAATACCTGCGGCAATGACTGCGGGGTCAAAACTCTTGCGGGGATCTACTAATCTACCGTCTTTACCTGAAGGGCTAGAAAATACCCACTGATTGCGGCGGGGTAACTGGTTAAGCAGGCTAGCAACATAAGGCGTTAACGGAATAACCCGCACCCCAGCAACGCTGCCTTTACTGGTGCCTTTATCGCGTATAGTCATGCTTTGCCATTTAAAATCAACGTCAGACCATTGCAGGCCCATTAATTCATTGCGCCGGGCTCCCGTTAGCAGCAATGTTTGCACATAAGCAGCAATAACGGGGTTTGCTATCTTTTGCAGTTCTGAAAAAAAAGCGGGTAGCTGCTCGCGCTGTAAAACATCATCGCGGGGCTTTAACTTGGTAACGGTTTTTTTCACCGCTTTACTTTTTAAACCTGCGACATCAACCAGCCCGGCATAATCTGGCTGCTCATTGCACCAACTTAAACAGGCAAACAGTAGGCGGTAACTTTGCGCTGCAACGCCGGGGCGGGTTTTGTTCTCGTTGTCTAACCAGCGTTTAATAACACTGGCGGTTAACTCAGCCAGCTTTACACTAACCAGCGGATAAAGACAGCCTGCTTTAGTTACCCGGCGGCCACGGTCACAAGGTAAACCCGGCGCTTGCACAAAATTAATATGATCGCGGTAATGCTTTTGTCCCCACTCGCCTTTATTTGCTTCCACATATTCAGCCCATACGGTGCCGAATGTAACAGAACCGCGTTTTACTTCCTGTTCTTCTGCCAGTTCAGCGGCGGCCTTTTCGCGTTTCACTTTGGCCGGGCTTATGTTCTGGCTAGCAAGCGCACTCAGTTTTCTAGCTTCTGATCTGGCTTGCTCAATATCAAAACTTTCAACCGAGCCAATTACTGCCCGTTGTGTTCTGCCGTTAACCCATACTTGGTAAATATAGGTTTTCTTACCTGAAGCAAACGCCCTGAGCCCTAACCCCGGCTGTTTTTCATCCCACAGAAAAGAATCTTTTTTACCTTCGGCACATTTGAATGATGCAACACGGCCAGCTGTAAAACTTACTTTATTGCTGGCGCTTGCTGGTTTGGTGGTAGAATCTGCTTTAGCCATTTGAACCCCCTATGGTTCTTCTGGTTAGCCCTGCACGGTGTTGGCGCACCTGCGGGGCTTTTTACTGTTTGATAGCTGCGGATCGTTCTGCGGATCGGCTGCGGATCGGAGTTGTACCAATATACACCAATATCGAACAATGCGCCAGCGAAGGGATCTAAGGCTAAACTTCTGTTTTTATTTGAATTTGATATGTAAAGCAATGCGGGGAAATACGATATACGCTCGACTCATAATCGATCGGTCGCTGGTTCGAGTCCAGCTGGGGCCACCATTTCAAGCAGTCGCTTTATGGCTACTTCTGCTGCGCCCATTGTTCCAACCGCTCAATCAAGTACTCCGAATAAACTGGCTGATACAGCTGACGCATGCTGCCATCGAGGTAACTTTGTTGCAGCGCCTGTTGCCAGGCTGCGATTCGTTTTGGGGCCACGTCCAGCGAAAAAGCGAGATACAGCTCCACTTCACGAATTTGTTTTAGCCGGTACAGCCCAGTACCAGCCATGGCCTGCAATTGCTTTTCCCGCTCCGCCACCACCGCATCATGCAGCACCACTAAATCGACCCGGCCACGCAGCAGCATTTGAAAACAATCACCATGGTGCAATGTAAGCACCAGATTTTTTCCTTCGACATAACCATGATGCTTCAGTAAATCAACATGCAGTGAATGTCGGTATTCACAAGCAATCAGGCCAGCATTCAACCCTGTATCCAGCGGATCCATCCCTAACCGATCAGCCCGGCCATAAATAGCGGTCTGAACATACTTCAGCGGCCCAACCCACTGGAACCAAGGCTCGCGCTCTGGCGTGCGGGCCGTTTCAAACAAGGCGATATGGGGATCCCGCCGGGCTATCTCAAAAGCCCGAGCCCAGGGTAAAAGTTCGATCTCGGCAGGCTCATCCAATCGGTGTTGCAATTGCCGGATAAAAGCAACGGTGACACCAGCCAGCTCCCCATGCTCATTCAGGTACTGACCCGGAGGATTGTGTTCAGTGAGAATTCGCAGGTGCGTTACATCACCCTCAGGGTAGGCCTCTATCGCAAACAGCACCAGCAGAAAAAGCCACCATGCCTTCATTGCTCTCATCCTGCGAACTCTCCATCCACCAAGTATAGACCAAATCCATTTACAGCCTGGCATGGCGCCAGGCCGCTGATTTCTTTATGATGTGGCGACCATTGCACCAACCAAGCAGTACACAGGGAACCTTATGAAAATCATCGCCAAAAGCCTGGCCAAGGGCCTGGCCATTATTTTGCCCATTGTCATTACCATCGAGCTGATCCGCTGGTTGCTGGTGACCATTGAGTCCAGGCTGGCCCCGCTGCTGGAGCTGGTGTTACCGCCGAGCTGGTATCTGCCAGGCATGGCGATTGCCGCCTTTGTGCTGCTGTGTGTGGTGATTGGCTTTAGCGCCCGCTGGCGCGGTTTTGACTGGTTGTGGCAGTTGCCCGGCAAGCTGCTGCTCAAACTGCCGGGTACCAAGCAAATCTACGGCATGCTGCAGGATTTAATGGATGTGATGTCGGGCAAAAACTTTGCCGATGAGTCGGTGGTGATGGTCAAACTGCCGGGCACAGATATAGAACTAATTGGTATCGTCACCAAAAAAGGTGGCCTTGATGGCGATCGCATGTCCTCTTTAATGAATGAAGAACAACTGGCGGTGTTTATCCCAATGGCCTACAACGTCGGCGGTTACACCATCATCGTACCGCGCAGCTGCACCCGGAATCTGGAGATGAAACCAGCCGAAGCGCTGCAGCTGGTGTTAAGCGGCGGCCTGGGCTCGAATGGAAGCAGCAAGCCTTAGACTTAGGTTAGAAGACCACCAACCATTTTTGCTTAACTGTCACCGAAAAGTTCGCCAAGCATATCTGGCCGTGAAGAAAGCAAAGCCAAGGTGCAGCACAATGGAAAACCAGAAAATAGAAGGATCATCCTGCAGCGTATGGACAGGCCCGGCGAGAGCAGCGTGGTGCAAACCGGGAGCCACGCCAGTAATCAAACCTTTCGCGGCCCGGTAAAAAAGCATCAGCGACAGCACGGCACAAAGCGCAGCAATAATGTAAGGATCCAGCGCGGATTCACGGTATCTTTTGGGCATAGCAACTCACTGGCTCAAATTGATTCAGGTACTGCATTATTTTACAGGACATTATACAACATGCACTCTGATGCATGCGGTGTTTCAATTCGGGGCAGCAGGCTGCTACACTGAGCACAGAATAAAAATATGCTGTCAACAGCTCGAGGTTGTGTGTGCGCTGGTTGATCTTGTCTCCTGTGTTGCTGTTAGCCGTGTTGCTGATAGGCTGGCCTGAGCATGCCTTGTTCGCGGCCCTCCCCTTCCCGCTCACTGTCTGGCTGGCGCTGGCCTTTGTTGCTTCGCTGGCACTTCTAATGCGCCAAACCGACTGGCTGTATTGGCTGGCTTTTTTGGCCGGGCATTATTTTACTGTGCAACAGGGCTTGCAACGCCCAGTCAGCGAACCTGACGTTGCTCTGCTCTACAGTTATCTTCCTCTGGTGAGCGCCCTTTGGCTCGGCTTGCTGGTTTTACTGCCCCGCCCGCCGCTGCTGACCAAAGGCGGCATTGGCCTGTTGCTGGCCTCGGCGTTGACTCCAGTTGCTTTGCTGTATTTGCCGCTGCCAGACTGGCAAGCTTCCTTGCCCGATTACCACTGGCTGCTGCAGCCGGTTCGGGCAGAAAACCCTCTGAACTGGTTACAAGCCAGTGTGCTGCTGTTGGTCACCGCAGGCTGGCTGGCACAGCTGAGTTACCGCAACTGGCCCAAGCCCATGCTGGGGCAACTGGCGGTGCTGCTTTGTCTTACGCTGTTTTATCTGTGGCTGGCGCAGCCTGAACTCTCCGGTTGGGCGACCCTGATTGCCGGCAGTTGTTTGCTGCTGACGCTGGCGTTGCAAATGCTGCAACTGGCTTACATCGATGAGCTGACTCAGTTACCACAGCGCCGGGCATTGATGGGGCACTTAAACCGCTTGGGTAAGAAAAGTGCTGTGACCATGCTGGATGTCGATCACTTTAAAAAATTCAACGATACCTATGGCCATGATGTGGGCGATCAGGTGTTGCGACTGCTGGGTGCCATCTTGGCCAAACAACGCGGTATGACCGCCTATCGCTACGGCGGTGAAGAATTTACCCTGGTGTTTCACCATGCCAACCCGAAAAAACTGAAGGAACAACTGGAACAGGTACGCCAGCAAGTGGCCGACTACCCCTTAATCGTTCGCCAGGGCGGCCGACCCAAAGACCACGAAACCGGTAAAAAGCAGCGCTCGGCCAAGAACAACAGCGGCAGTAAAACGGTGCAAATTACCATTAGTTTGGGCTGCGCTATCCGCCAGGGCAGCGAAAAGCCCGAGCCTTTGCTGAAGCGTGCCGATGAGGCCTTGTACAAAGCGAAGAAAAAAGGCCGCAACTGCTTGGTACTGGCCTCCAGCTAACAACAAGCCAGGCATAAGCCTGGCTGAAAACGCTTGTATGCCTTGCCAATCAGCTGGTTCTAAAGCGGGCTACCTGCTGCCCTAAGCCTGTGGCAACCCGCTGCAGCGCCGCAACAGCACCACGGTTTTGCTGCATCACTACGGCATTATCCCGCGACATACTGGCAATTTGTTCAATGTGTTTGGCAAGCTCGGTGACAGCCGTCGATTGTTCATTGGTTGAGCGGGCGACATCACGCACATTGTTCAGCGAGTCCATCGCCTGGCTGCGAATTTGTTGCAGCATACTGGCAGCATCATTGGCTCGGGATAACCCTTCTGCCACTCTGGGCGCTGCCGTTTCCATCGAGGCAACCGCCAACTGAGTCTCATCCTGCACCAGCTGAATCATACCGGCGATCTCCGTAGTGGCTTTGCTGGTGCGCTCTGCCAGCTGCCGTACTTCATCAGCAACCACCGCAAAACCGCGGCCAGACTCACCGGCTCTGGCTGCTTCGATGGCCGCGTTCAGGGCCAGTAAGTTGGTTTGTTCCGCAATGCTTTTAATCACATTGGCGATACCGGCAATCTCCTTGGAGCGCTGCTGCAACTCGCCAATTTTGCTCGCTGACTGCTCAACGGTCTCGGCAACGACTGCAATCTCAGTGGCGGCATCTTGCACCAGGCGCGCCCCTGATCCGACAAATCTGCAGTTTTCTGTGAGTTCTGTTCGGTCAAATCGACCACGCTGGCTACCTGCTTCAGGCTCACCGTCATTTGTTCAATGCTGGCGGCTGAGGCTGTGGATGAATGCGCCTGCCGCTCGGTGGCTTCCAGTGCTTCCAGTGCGGCCTGATCCAGCTCATCGGCCTGGGTCTTGACTGTGTTTGCTGCCCCCACTACCTCGCTCAGGGTCTGCCGTAATTGCAGCTGCATATTCGCCACCGCCGCCAGCATGCTGTTTGGCAGGCTGTCGCGGATCTGTGTCGTCAGATCGCCGGCTGCAATCTGGCTCACCAACTCGGCAGCCTCATCAGGTTCACCTCCCAGTGCCTGACGTAAGTAACGCAGGATCCAGACGGCCATGGCAATACCTATGAAAATGGCCACCGCAGTCAGCAATACCATGGTCAGAGCAAAAGCACCGGCGACACTTTGAGCGTTATCGGTGGCTTGTTGGTTTTTTGCTTCCTGATAATCAATAAAGGCATTGATGCTGGCCAACCAATCGACAAAAACAGGACCAACCTGTGCCAGCAACAACCGCTGTGCCTCGCTTTGCTGGCCTTGCTGGCGTAATTGAATGACCTGATTTGCCAGCGGCAAGGCTCTCGCCTCCACCGCATCGATTGCCTGCAACAATTGCCGCTCGGTTGTGCTAACGCCATTGCGCTGCTGGAAGATATCATCCATCAGGCGACGGGAGTTCAGATAAAATGATTCAAGTTGTTCAATATCACGCAATAACGCTGGGATATCACGCGGATTTTCGACCAAGGTAACATCGCGCAGTGAAATAGCCCTATCGTGCACACTGCCACGAAAGTTAATGGCGTAGCGTTGTTTGACTGAGTTCAGCTCAGTCATCTCAGTCAATGTTTGATTAATTCGCTGAACCCGCTCCACCCCAATCAGGGTAAGGCCCACCATCAGGAGCAACACGATGCCAAACCCCAAACCTAGCCGCTTCGCCACCGTCATCGATTGTTTTTTTTGCATCACACACCTCATTACAGCTTCAAGGCGACATGCCTGTAATAGCGTGCACAATACATGCTTAGTTAAAACTTCTCTAATGAAATAAACACGTCCTTACTATCGAATAAATTTGTTGATCCAGACTAATGGCTTTGTCGTAGAGCCCCATTTGTTAAGCTAACATGGGGACTAAGGCCTCTGCCAGCACCGGCGCCATACTGATGGCATTGCTGTCGTGCGCAATGCAGTCGGTACTCCAGATATGCCGCACGCCTGCCTGCTTGATGGTCGCCAGTGCATCACCGGCAAAAAGTGCATGGGTCACCGCCACATCGACCGAAGCGGCACCTGCCGCCAGCAACTGCTCCGCAGCTCTGGCCATGGTCCGCCCTGAGCTGGCCACATCGTCCATCAGCACCACCTGCCGCCCGCTAACCGGCACATCTGGTAAGGCTATTACCACCTCTGTATCGCCATGCCGTACCTTGCTGCAGACACCATAATCGCAACCAATGCGGGCTGCGGCCAGTTCGACCCATTGCCGCGACTCTGCATCCGGCCCAATGAGTAGTGGATGCTTACACTTGTCCGCGATTAAATCCGCCAGTCTGGGGGCGCCACTCAGTGCGATGGCTTCGCCTTTTGGGATGGCTTCACGCAAATGTTCGATGCGATGCAGATGCGGATCGACCGTGATCACCGCATCAAATAACTCCGCCAACAGGTTGCCAATGATTTTCTGGCTGACAATTTCACCAGGGTAAAACGCAATATCCTGCCGCATATAGGCCAGATAAGGCGCGACCAACAGCAGCCGTTTTACACCACAGCCTCGCAAGTGCTTTGCCAGCAGAATCAGTTCGACCAGCTTGTCGTTCGGCCGGTCCAGACTGCGATACAGCACCAGTTGTGTGGGTGCATCGCCATCGGCAAACGGCAGGGTCAGTTTCAGCTCGTCGTCCGGGAACTGATGACGTTGATAGCTCATAAGTGACAGGCCGGCAGCTTGTGCCAGGCGCCCGGCAGCTTCGGCTTCCTCAGGAGAACACAGTAGATAGCTCGACATCAGTAGTTAATACTCCACATGCAATGACACCAACTGGTCAGCTTGACCCAGCTGGTAACCAATACAACGCTCACAGGCTTGGCGGGCAAAAGCCAGCTCGGTTGGGTAAGCGGCATACACCTTGTACAGCGGTTGACCCGCTTCAACCGGATCGCCCAGTTTTACCAGCAAATCCACGCCTGAACCTTTGGCCCGGGGCGCACCGGCAGAGCGCGCAATCCGCGCCAGCTGCACATTATCAATGGCAATCACAGTGCCACTAACGGGTGCTGTTACCTCAAAGGATAAAGGCGATAATGGCGGATGCTCTGGATCAAAATCACGCTGGCCCTGAGCCGCAATAATCGCCTGCATCTTTTCCAGCGCCCGGCCCGAGTCCAGGATATCACGGGCAATGCCAAACCCATCGCCACCACGCACATCGGGGTCAAACTCAAGCATGCGGCCAGCAAGGCGTAAGGATTTTTGCCGCAAATCCATCGGGGCATCGGGATGGTTTTGCAGTACCCGCATCACATCGCGCGCTTCCAGTGCCGGGCCTATGCCATTACCAATCGGCTGACGGCCATCGGTAATCACCACATCGATGGTGAGCCCCATCCGCTTGGCCACGAACTCAAAGAGTTTACGCAGCCGCTGCGCTTCCGGCATGCTACGCACCTTAGCGGTTGGGCCAATCGGAATATCCAGCAGCAAGTGGCTGGAGCCTGCGGCTACCTTTTTTGACAAAATCGAAGCGACCATTTGGCCAGGCGAGTCAATCGACAAAGGCCGCTCCACCGAGATCAGTACATCATCGGCCGGAGATAAATCGCTGGTACCGCCCCAGGCAAGACACCCCCGGTGGCGATGTACGATCTCGGTTAATTGTTCAAACGGCATCTCAACGGCGGCCAGCAGCTCCATGGTATCGGCTGTGCCAGCCGGCGAGGTAATGGCGCGTGATGATGTCTTGGGGCAGAGCATGCCATGGGCTGCCACAATGGGTACCAACAGCATCGAAGTACGGTTGCCGGGGATGCCACCAATGCAATGTTTATCCACCACCGGGTGCTCCTGCCAATCCAGTTTGCGCCCCACTTTACTCATGGCATCGCTTAAAAAGAACACTTCTTCGCGGTCCAGCTCGCCCTGATTGCAAGCTACCACAAAGGCTGTCAGTTCAATTTTGGAGTAACGGTGCGCCGCAATGTCCTGCACAATGCTGGTAAAATCCTCCCGGATTAACCGTTCGCCGGCAATTTTACGGTGCAAAGCCGGAATGGAGTGTGGTGGCTCAGCCGGTGCAACCCGAACAGCATCGCCATCGGGTGCGCCGAGCATGGCAAAAGCTTCTTCGGACAAACCCAATTGCTGACCATTGACGATATTGGCATCGTCCACCACATTCAAACTGGCCAGAATCCGTTTGCCTTTGGCTTCCACTTCCACCTTGGCTAAAGCCTGGAACCCCTCGGCGCGGTAGATTTCACAGTCCCGATGCAGATAAGCCACGTTTTCATGGTACGTATCAATCCCCACCCGCTTCAGAGTGAGCGGTTGAGTGTTTTTTGTTTGATTGCCAGCAGTTGATTTCATAGCAGCGCCTTAAGCCAGAGTATCCTTACTCTAGCTGGCCTGCTCCATGCTGCCAAGTGAACTATGAAGCTTTCCTTTGATGCAGATCTAGCTTCGGTGTTTGTATTGGCTGGGACAATAGCCTCTATTCACCGCTTTAGAGCGGAGCTTCCCATGCTTGGTAATGCGGCCAGCCACACGTTGACGCCAGCAGCGGAAACTGGCTGGTTTTAATTCAGAGCGCATCAAACGGATAAGCTCGGCTTCCGATAACGCAAAATTCATGGTTATCGCTTCAAAAGGCGTTCGATCTTCCCAAGCCATCTCAATAATACGCGATAGCTGTTCTTGGTTAAACGAATGTGGCATGGTGTTGGTATCCTTGTTATCGATGCAACCGATTACGGTGCTGGCTCGTATTCGGATGCATAGTATTCAACAACCTTGAAGGTCCTTACCATGCGATTGTTATTTGCTGCTGTTATCCTACTGACAGGCTGCACAGGCACACCCAATAGCGTGCAACCTGTTTCACCGTTCGAGCTGGAGTCGTATTTAGGCGAGTGGCATGAGATAGCCCGGTTGGATCACCGCTTCGAACGGGGCCTTAGCGAAGTGACCGCCCATTACAGCATGCGCAACGATGGAGGTGTGCGGGTGTTGAATCGTGGTTATCACCAAAGCCGCGATGAATGGCGCGAGGCCGAGGGACGTGCGTATTTCGCTGGCGATAACACGACCGGCAAGCTGAAGGTGTCTTTCTTCGGGCCCTTTTTTGCCAGTTACAACATTGCCAAGCTGGAGCCCGACTACAGCATGGCATTGGTGGTCGGTCATAATCTAAATTACGCCTGGATTTTAGCCAGAAGCCCCAACCCATCAGCCGATGACTGCCTGCGCTACCAGCAAAAAGCCGCTGCCATCGGGGTGGATACCGGAGCGCTGATTTGGCTAAGTGACTGCTTAGCTTCAGCAAACAACGAGTAGCAGCGAAAAGCTGCACCTTCCAAACGGTTAGAAATACTTACAATTTGACCCTTTCGCCAAACGTCATCCTGAGCCAAAATGATGAAAAAATAGCCAGCCTGGCTGGCGTATGGAGATAAAGGGGGAGCCATGGCGATAGATACCACAGGGGTGAAACTGGAAGACAGGCCCATCGCCCAAGTACGTGAAGCTGTTATCGATCAACTGATCATGAACTACAGCCACAGTGTGATTTCCGAGCAGGCCTTTGAACGCCGGCTTGATATTGCCACCAACTCCGATGATCCCAAAGTGCTGATCGAGCAAGTGGCGGATCTGACCTTAGAGCCGGATGCCAAATACCGGGCCATGTGGTCACAAAACTTTGATGCGACCACGGCAGCGCGCGGCTCAGCCAAGGCAAAGGTCGCTGACGAACTAACGGACAAAGACCGCCTGGTCTCTATTCTAAGCAGTGATGAGCGCTCAGGGCCTTGGCGGGTGCCGCAGCACCTCACTATTATCAATGCATTATCCTCAGTGGAACTGGACTTTTCCGAAGCCGTTTTTGAGCATCAACACATGATCCTGCAACTGACCAACTGGCTGGGCAGTGTCAGCATTCAGGTACCGGAGCATGTGGCGGTGATCAGTGAACTTAATAACATTGCCGCATCCAGCGACAACTCGGTAGGTTCGGGCGGACCGGGGAGCCGCAAAACCCACTGTATCCGAATTGAAGGCTATTCGGTGTTGGGCTCGTTGGATGTGTCCATCAAACGAAGTTTAAAACAGCGCTTTACCGATTTTGCTAACAGCATCCGATCGGCACTGGGCCTGGATAAAGCCTGAGCAATGGTTCGTCTTTTACTGCCAAAGCGCGGGATTAAGCTGGTAAAACTGCTGTAGCTGCTGATAAAGCTCCGGCTCTTGTTGTTGCATGCTGTGGGGTTGCTCGAAAAACACCTCACTTGCAACAGCAAAAAACTCAGCCGGATTGGTAGCCGCGTAAGGATCGAATACACCTGGCTGCCCACGGTTTAACTGCTGTTGCAAGCGATCAAAAGCGCGCTGAAATACCTTAGACCAACGCTTTACATCCAGGCCGACACCCAGAGCGGGAGCGCCATTGGCATAGCCCTTTTGCTGATCGAGCTGATGGGCAAACTCGTGGATCACCACATTGTGGCCATCAAAGGGATCGGCAGCACCTTTTAGCGAATCCTGCCAGGATAAAATCACCTGACCCTGCCCCCAGGACTCACCCAGCAACACCCCAGCTCCATCATGCACCACACCCGCAGCATCCGGCTGTCGGTTTGGCACCACGAAAGCTGACGGATACACCAGAATTTGTCGCAAACCAGGATACAAATCATTCGGCCGGCCCAACAGCAGCAAACAGGCCTGAGCGGCGATGGTCACCCGGATCTCATCATCGATCTGCAGGCCGGCACAACCAACAAAGTCTTTCTCTGCTATAAACAACTGGATCAGCTTTTTCAGCTTCAGTTGCAAGTCGGCTGGCAAAGCCCGAAAATAAGGCAGCCGGCGTTTCAGGATCTGCCGCCAGCTGTGTGGAAAAGGCTGCTTCAGTAGGCGCTGACGGTGCCATCGGCGCCAGTAGGGTTGCCCTAACAGCCAGCCCAGCAGCAACAAGGTGATTAGCGCCAACAGAACCATTGCCATAAAAAGCACTCAGATAAGAATGAACTGATCTGTACAATTGGGTAGCAGCGTAAAAAAATCAAGCAGCTGGCAGCGCTGACAGGAGTATTTATGTTTCAATTATTTAAGCAATTGCTGGAGCGAAGTGGTACAGAGCCAGTTGCCGATTGTCCGGCACTGAAACTGGTGGGCGAAGCGCAGTTGATGTCGGTGGTACTGATGCTGGAAGTAGCAGCGGCTGATTTTCAGGATGCCAGTGCCGAACACGATGAAGTGCTGAGTTACCTGACCAGTGAGTATCGTTTAACCCCGGCAGATGCCGAAGTCGTCTTTCGCCGGGCCAAGGAGCTAAGTAGTGACTCAGTCTGCCTGCATCGCTTCACCTCGAAAATGAAAGATTTAAGCTATCCTGAGCGGCTGGATTTAATGGAGCAGCTGTGGCGTATTGCTTACCATGACGGCACTCTGGATCCACACGAAGAAGCCATGCTGCGTAAAATCGCGGACCTGCTGTTTATCCGCCACAGCGATTACATTCAATGCAAGCTGGCGGTGCAGGCAGGGTAGATAGAGCAGTTTACTCTTCTTTCTTGCCCACCACTTCGCCTTCAATCACCCGATGCCCGGCTGAACTCTGCTGATCAGCCTGCTGCTGATACTGCTGCTGTGCCTGAGCAGCAGCTTGCTGAAAAGCACGCATTTTTTTGCGATAGCGCCAGTAAAACAGCGGAATAAGCAACCAGCTCAGTAACAACATCACCAACAGCAGCACAAAGCCAGCCACCAGCAACACCCCCATCACCAACCAGGCCAGAATGCGTTGCACCGGGCCGGCAGCCTGCTGTTGTCGCCAGAGACGCTGCCACTGGCCATTTTGACGCTGAAATGAAAACATGTTCATACCTATTCCTTTGTGCCCGCGAACTGGGTAGAACTTACCCATAACGTCACTATAATGCATTGTATCAGCCTTGACTGAGCGAAAGCTGAATAACGGTAAATTAGCCCATTGCTGCTATACTTACCCGAATACGGCGTTAACAGATTGTCGCAAATGATTGCATCGTTGTTCTACAGCCTGTTATTGAGTAGCAGTCAGCCATTGCAGCTGGGTACCAATGTGCCTGTCACTTCCCCAACCAATGCCACCCGGCAAGCCCATTGCATTTTGCAGCAAATGCGCCAGCCCTATCAATTACAAACCCTGCCCTGGTTACGAGCCAAACAGGAAGTAAGGATGCAACGGCTGGATGGCTACTTCACGGCCATTTTACTGCCTGAAATGCAGCACTATGGCGAATTATCCGCCCCTATGTTTCTGGAAAACTGGTATTGGTTCACTCATCCAGACAGCCTAGGCATTCCGACAACATCATTACGATATGGGGTCATCCGTGGTAGTCATCAAGCCAACTGGTTCGAAGTTATGAATATTCAGCCAGCAGTCGAAGTAAATACCTTGTCTGAACTGCTGCAAGTACTGCATCGTCATCGTATCGACAGGGTATTGCTCGATCTGGAAGACTTTGAACATACTACTGCACAACTGGCCATTGATCCCCGCCACTACAAAAGTGAATTTTTCCGTTACGTACCGCTGGGTTTATTCATCTCTTACCGCTTTTTACAACAGCAGCCCGATTTTATACGGCAATTTAATCAGTATATTCATCGATGTGCTCAAAGCCCCTTTGCGCTCTCCCCAATAGAGCAAGAGCGGATCCTGCACTATTTCTTGCCGCTCGCCACCCAGTTGGCCAGCAATACAGAACTCCGTGCAGCGGTGCTGGCCAGCAATCAACAACCGATGCCAGTCTCAGAGTTGCATCGACTGGATCAACAGTGGATGGATGAGGTAGAGCAGCTGACACCTAAGCTGGGTGAGCACATGCTGGCAGAGCCTTTGTCGCAATTTTTAGTGCAATGGCAAGCGCAGCAACAAGGCCTTGTCACAGAGATTATCCTCACCGACCAACAAGGTAAAAATGTCGCCATCAGCGCTGTGACATCCGACTTCTGGCAAGGCAATGAGGCCAAATTTCTTAATGTGTATCAACAAACCGCCCCCTATTTTTTGGATGCCGTGGTATTTGACGCTTCGACCCAGCGTTTTCAGGTACAACTCAGTTTGGCAGTGACGGATAGCAACAACCGCCACATTGGTGTACTGACGTTGGGCATTGATGTAGAGCAAGCGTTACGACGCCAGAATGGCTAGCTTACCAAGCCGCTGAATAGCCAGCTCCACCTCCGGTTGCCAGCGTACGCCAAAGCTAAGCCGCAAGCAGTTGCGAAATTTATGCGACGGCGAAAACAAGGTGCCTGGCGCTATGCTGATCCCTTGCTGCAGCGCCTGTTGAAACAACAGGCTGCAGTCTGCCGATTTGGCCAGTTCAACCCAAAGCACAGCACCGCCTTGCGGATTGCTGACTCTGGTGCCGGCTGGAAAGTGCTGCTGCACCAGCGCCATCATCCGCTCTTTATTGAGTTTGAGTACCTGGCGCAGTTTTTTTAAATTGCGGTCATACTCACCGCTGGCGATAAACTCGGATAGGGTCCATTGATTCAACAACGAGGAAGCAAAAGATAAAGCACGCTTCAACCGCCAGACTTCACGCCCATAGCGCCCCGGCAACAACCAGCCCACCCGGTAACTTGGCGCCACGGTTTTGGAGAAAGAGCTGCAAGTCAACACCAGCCCCTTGCGGCTGAAACACTGCGCTGGCCGGCCGCGGGCAGCTCCAAAGTAGAGCTCACCATACACATCGTCTTCAATCAGTGGAATACCGCGCTGCTCCAGCATCTGCACCAGTGCTTCGCGCTGCGCATCCGGCATGAACGAGCCCATTGGATTACTGATAGCGGTGGAAAAGATGCAAGCTTTGATTGGCTGGCTACCAAGGGCCTGCTCCAGATCGGCCAGCCAGATACCATCATCCGGGCAAACCGGAATTTCTACCGCCAGCATGCCGAGCGTTTCTATCAGCTCCAGCACGCCAAAATAAGTTGGAGATTCCACTGCAATGACATCACCGGCTTTGGCCACCGCCTGCAAGGCAATGGCCAGTGCTTCCTGACCGCCATTGGTGATCAGCAAATCATCCGGCTGCAAGGATAGCCCCACATCCAGATAGCGCAGAGCCAACTGACGCTTCAGTGGGGCAAAACCATCGATGGGCCCATAATGCATCACTTGCTGGCCTGCCAGTGTCGTGACCCGGCGCATGGTGCGTAGCAATGCTTTTTCTGAAGGCTGTGCCATGCTGGGCTGGGCAATGCCAAGCGGCAAAATTCCGGGCTGATGCACCGCCTGGTAAAATTGCTCCAGCAGGCTTTGCTGGCGCACCGGCACCGGCTTATTGCTTAGCGGTAATCGACCTGGCCGGCACTCTGGCTGGCGCTGTGCTTTCAGGTAATAGCCTGAGCGATCCCGCGCTTCAATCAGGCCCAGACGCTCCAGCTCTTCATAACCCTGGCGCACCGTAGGAATGCTGATACCCAGTTGGCTGCTAAGCTGACGCAAGGACGGCAAGCGTTCACCGGGCCGAAGCAACTGTTGCTGCTGCAATTGCCGGATAAGCCGCACCACCTGCTGATACAAAAACTCATCCAGTTCACGCTGTATGACTGCGGTCATCTTACCTCCAACTGTACAGGTCATATTTATTATTTTCTGTGTATGGTGAGTATACCGAAAAACGCTAGCATAGCAGTACGAACTTCTGCCGGCCGGAGCCTTTGATGCAAAACGCCTTGTTGTACCTTGTCACTGTCTTGATTTGGGGCTCCACCTGGTTGGCGATTGAATTTCAGCTGGGTGAGGTGCCGGTTGCCGTTTCGCTGGTGTATCGGTTCGGGCTGGCGGCCCTGCTGCTCTGGGCCTGGTGCCTGCTACGGCGCCTGCCGATGCGACTGCCGATGTCAATGCACTTCTGTGTCGCCTTGATGGCAGTGCTAAATTTCGCGCTGAACTACTACCTGCTGTATCAGGCCCAGCTTTACTTAACCTCAGCCATGGCAGCCATTGCCTTTTCCACCATGCTGTTGATGAACATTATCAATACCCGCTTGTTCTTCGGCCAGCCGGTTGCTAAACGCATCTATGTTGGTGCCGCTCTTGGCATAGGCGGTATTGCGGTATTGTTTGCGCCGGATCTGACGGGTCTGAGCCTGGCCAATACCAGCCTGCTTGGTTTGCTGCTGGTGCTGTCCGGCACCCTGAGTGCTTCCTTTGGCAATATGTTAAGTGTGCGCAACTCACGACGGGGCATCGGCATTTTACCCATGAATGCCTGGGGTATGCTGTACGGCACCCTGGCACTAACGGCGCTCGCCCTGCTCAGTGGCAATACCTTTGTGTTCAGCAGCCAGCCGGCGTACCTCTGGTCCCTGCTTTACCTGTCGCTGTTTGGCACCGTGATCGCCTTTGGCACTTACTTTGCTCTTCTCAAACGGATGGGGCCGGAAAAAGCCAGTTACACCATCGTACTGTTTCCCCTTGTGGCGGTGCTGCTTAGTACCTGGTTCGAAGGCTTTCAATGGCAACTGAGCACCCTGCTTGGCTTTGCGCTGGTGTTGGCCGGCAATGCCCTGGTGCTGACCCCGTTTCACAAACTCCGCCAGCTACTGCCCGGTCGCAAAGCGGCAGTGGTTACAGTTCCTTACAAAGGTTCATAAATTGAACGCTTGATCGTTTTTTGAATCTGGTTCAAAATATGCCACCCTATCAAAAGAGGTGGTTATGGGAACATCGGAACGCAAACAGCGGGAGCGGGAAGAGCGCGAGCAACTGTTTCTGGATACAGCCGAGCAGCTGATTGCTGCAGAAGGCTTTATTCAGTTGCAAATGGCCAAACTGGCCAAAGCCTGTGATTACGCTACCGGCACCCTGTATCAGCACTTTACCTCGAAAGAGGATCTGTTGATGGCACTGATGGCCCGACAATCCGCGCTGCATCTGGAGCTGTTTGAGCGTATTGAACAGTGGCAGGCGCCATCACGCCAGCGCATCTTCGCTATTTGTGTGGCTGAGCAGGATTTTAATCGCCGCCAGGCCAATTACGTCAAGTTATCGCAGTACGTGATGACCGAAGCCGTGTGGGAAAATGCCTCCGAAGCCAGACGGCAGCAGTTGCTGCAGTGTGGTCAACCGATTTGCCGGATTGTCAGTGGCATTGTGCAGCAAGCCATCGACGAAGGTGATCTGGATCCGCAAGGCGCCAGTACCATGGAGCTTGCTTATGGTACCTGGGCTTTGTGTCAGGGCAGCCATACGCTGGACCATACCCAGGGCCTGCTGGAAGCATTTTCTATCCCTCGCGGACCGATGACCATGTACCGCAACATGCACCGGTTGCTGAATGGCATGCAGTGGCAACCGCTGCTGGATCTCAGTCAACCAACCGTGTTGGAACAGCTGGTTAAGCAGATTGAACAGCATTTAAAGATCGCATCATAGCCAGCAAGACTCTGCTGGCCTGCATTGTTTTTATTAAAATTAGTTGGCTGCCAGGCAGCCTATCAAGGAGCCATCATGTTTAAGCGCATGAGTCTGATGTTACTTGCCGTCCTCATTGTCTTTGGCGGTATTTTCGGCTACAAAGCCATCGGCAATCACTTTATGAATCAGTTTTTTGACAACATGCCGATGCCAACCGCCAGCATCACTGCCGCCAAGGCTGAGCCGGATCGCTGGGAAGCAGCCATCAGCGCGGTGGGCAGCTTTGTCGCGATGCAAGGCACGGAGCTGACCAGCGAAAGTAGCGGAATTGTGCGGGAAATTTTGTTTGAAAGCGGTGCGGCCGTAGAAAAAGGCCAGCTGTTAGTCAAGCTGGATGACAGCATCGACCAACCCGAACTGGCTCGGTTGCAGGCGGCAGCAAAGCTGGCTCAAATCGAGTTAAACCGCAACCAGCGCCTGTTCCAGGAGCGCAGTGTCTCCGAGCTTGACCTGCGCCGCCGTGAAAGTGAGGCCGAGCAGGCAGCCGCAGCCGTTCGCATGCAGCAAGCTCGCATTGCACAAAAAGAAATCCGCGCACCTTTTAGTGGCATCCTTGGCATTCGCCGGGTCAATCTGGGCCAACTACTTTCCCCAGGTTCAGCCGTGGTGTCATTGGAGGCCTTAGATCCGGTGTATTTGAACTTCACCTTGCCAGAGCAGCGGCTATCGCAAATTCATCTGGGCCAGCAGGTTCGTGTAAGGGTCGATGCGCATCAGGAACAGGCTTTCTACGGTGAAATTACTGCAATCTCCCCGGGCGTGCGAGCCTCCAGCCGCAGCGTAGAAATTCAGGCCACCTTGCAAAACCCCGACTACCAACTTCGTCCAGGTATGTTCGGCCGGGTCGAAGTACTCACCGGTCAGGTACAGGATGTGTTGCTGGTGCCCCAGACGGCCATTCAGTTCAATACGTTTGGTAATTCGGTTTTTGTGCTGCGCGAAGAAGATGGGCAGCTCAAAGCCTTTCAGCGCTTTGTGCAAACCGGCGAAACCAGAGGCGATTTAATCAATGTGCTTAGTGGTCTGGAACCCGGCGATCAGGTGGCAACCTCTGGACTATTAAAGCTACGCAATGGTGCCGCAGTAAAAGTTAGCGAGAATGGCAATGCACAGCCAAGCGCCGAACTGAATCCGCAACCGGCCAACCAATAAGGAATTCAAAGATGCGTTTTACCGACGTCTTTATCCGTAAACCTGTGCTGGCCACGGTGGTTAGCCTCTTTATTGTGCTACTCGGCCTGCGTTCTTTATTCGATATGAATGTGCGCCAGTTTCCGGAAATTAAAAATGCCGTAGTCACGGTGTCTACCACCTACATTGGTGCCGATGCCGACCTGATTCAGGGCTTTATCACCAGTCCGCTGGAACGTGAAATTGCTGCCGCTGAAGGGATCGATTACATCGTATCGACTTCCGTTGCCGGCATGAGCTCGATTGAAGCCTATCTAAGGCTCGACTACGATCCGAATGAGGCGCTGACTCAGATCGCGGCTCAGGTGAACAAGGTACGGTCCGAGTTACCGGAAAATGCCCGGGATCCTGTGGTCAACTTGAAGGTCGGCCAGGACGTGGCTGCGATGTACCTGTCCTTTTACAGTGAAGTGCTTGGCAATAACCAAATTACCGACTATCTGGTACGAGTGGTTGAGCCACAATTGGCCACCATTCCTGGTGTGCAACGGGCAGAAATCCTTGGAGCACGTACCTTTGCCATGCGGATCTGGCTGGACCCACACCGGATGGCCTCACTGGGCGTCACCGGCAGCGATGTCACTCAGGCGCTGCGTAGCAACAACGTACTGGCAGCCCTTGGTCGCACCAAAGGCCAGATGGTAGCAGTGGATCTGAATGCTGCCACCGATCTGCGCAGTGTGGCAGAGTTTGAGCAACTGGTGATCCGTACCGATCAGGATGCACTGGTGCGCTTAATGGATATTGCCGAAGTCGAACTTGGTGCTGAAAGCTATGAGAGCTCTGTGAGCTTTAATGGCCTGGCCGCTACCTTTATGGGCATTGAAATAGCACCGGATGCCAATGCACTGGATGTGATTGCCGATGTACGCCGTATCTGGGACAGCGAAATCATTCCACAACTGCCCGAAGGGTTAAGCGCCGACATTCCATACGACTCCACCGAATACATCGAAAATGCCATCAACGAGGTGGTGGTATCCATTGTACTGGCGCTGCTGATCGTGGTGTTGGTGATCTACGCCTTTTTAGGCTCAATGCGCAGTGTCATTATTCCCGCCATCGCCATTCCGGTCTCCTTAGTCGGAACTTTCTTTTTAATGTGGTTGCTGGGCTTTTCCATCAACCTGCTGACCTTGTTAGCTATGGTACTGGCCATCGGCATCGTGGTGGACGATGCCATCATTATGCTGGAAAACATTCACCGCTTTATGGAAGAAGGCAAGTCGCGCATTGAGGCCGCTATTTTGGGAGCCCGGCAGTTGGCCTGGCCCATTATTGCCATGTCCACCACCCTGGTCGCGGTCTTTATTCCGATTGGTTTTGTCGGCGGTTTAACCGGCGTACTCTTTGTCGAGTTTGCCTTTACCCTGGCTGCCACGGTGATTTTATCCGGCGTAGTAGCACTGACGCTGTCACCGGTGATGTGTGCCTACATTTTAAAAGCGCACAAATCCGAGGCCGATAAACCGCGCCTTGAAGCCTGGCTGGATCGTCGCTTTAGCAGCCTGCGCCGTGGCTATCAAAAGCAACTGCATGGTGCGCTGAACTACTTGCCAGTGCTGCTGACCTTTGGTGGTATCGTGCTGGTATCCTGCTACTTCTTGTTTGTCACCAGCCCATCGGAACTGGAGCCGGCTGAAGATCAGGGCTTTGTATTCTCCATCTTAAGCGCCGACAGTTATGCCACCCTGGATTACCTGGAGCGCAATACCAAGGAGTTGAACCGGTTGCTGGATGACATTCCAGAGCTTGAGAATGTATTTATCATCAATGGCATGGGTGGCACCAATACCGCCATTGCCGGCCTGGTGTTATCGCCCTGGGATCAGCGTAGCCGCAGCACCCAGCAGGTGCTGGAAACGCAAATTCAGCCATTCCTGGATAGTTTGCCCGGCCTGAACAGCTTTGCACTGGTACCACCCTCCCTACCCTCACCGGGCGGTGGCTTGCCGGTGGAGTTTGTGATTGGCTCTACCCAACCCTTTGAAGCGTTGCAAGAAGTAGCGCAGCAAGTGATGGGCCGCGCCATGGCCAGTGGTCGTTTTATCTTTGTCGACAACGATTTAAAAATCGACCGGCCGCGCCAGACCGTGCATGTCGATCGGGATAAAGCCGCTTTGATGGGTGTCAGTATGCAGCAAATCGCCGCTGATCTGGGCAGCTTACTAGCAGGAGCTGATGCCGGACGCTTTGCGCTGGATAACCGCTCCTACCGGGTGATCCCGCAGGTAGAGCGGGTAGAGCGCCTGAACCCGGAGCAGCTGAAAAACTACTACACCCGCAATCGGGATGGTGAACTGGTGCCGTTATCCACCTTAATCACGCTGGAAGAGAGTGTACAACCACAGGCATTAAAGGGCTTCCAGCAGCTCAATGCGGTGAAAATTTCAGGCCTGCCCCGCCCTGGCGTGCCCTTGGGTGAAGCCCTGGCTGTACTGGAAGACATTGCCGCCGACGTACTGCCTGCCGGCTATACCGTGGATTACGCTGGTCAGTCACGGCAGTTTAAAGCGGAAGGTCAGCAACTGGTGATCACCTTTTTCTTTGCACTGATTGTGATTTTTCTGGTACTGGCGGCGCAGTTTGAGTCGTTCAAAAATGCCGTCATTATTCTGGTTACCGTGCCAATGAGTGTTTGCGGCGCGCTGATCTTTATCAGCCTGGGCTTTACCAGCCTGAATATCTACACCCAGGTCGGTTTGCTGACCCTGGTCGGCCTGATTGCCAAGCACGGTATTTTGATTGTCGAGTTTGCCAACCAGTTGCAGCAGGAAGGTAGGAGTAAGCGTGAAGCCATCGAAGAAGCCACCGCCGTGCGGCTAAGGCCTATTCTGATGACCACAGCGGCCACCGTACTGGCGATGATTCCATTGCTGATTGCCAGTGGCGCCGGAGCTGCCTCCCGCTATGCCATGGGCCTGGTGATTGCCAGCGGCATGACCATAGGCACCGCCTTCACCTTGTTTGTAGTACCGGCCATGTACCTGTTGCTGGCACGGGATCTGAGCAGCGATCCAGACAACCTGGAGCCGGTCAGCGAGCACTAAAATCTTCATCCGTTAGCGCTTTTGGCCGGGGTTTTGCCCGGCCTTGCCCACACCAGCGACTTGCTCGCTGGTTTTTTTTCATAAAAAAATCCACCGGATTAGGGTGGATTTTAATAAATAAAAGATAGCGGATTAACTCCGGCGGCGGCGCACCCACAGCAGAGTCAAGCCTAAGCCAAACAGGCCAAGAGTAGCCGGATTTGGTACTGGGGTAGACGTATAAGACTGGATCCAATCATACATATCGCTGACCCGTACTGAACCAAAAATTTCACCATAACGGCTGGTTGGCTGGCGATACAAACCACTGCCAAAAGAGTGCACACCGGCCAGTAACCACTCACCATTTTCCTGGATAAAGGCAGCACCGCCAGAGTCACCTCCAGCAATGCCGTATTCAAGAGCCAAAGCACCACTTTGTGAAGTGATGCCAAAACCCCATATATCATAGGCGAAGTTCACAAGCTCATTGTGTGTCATGCCAAAGTCTGTGTTGATGGCAGTTTCATCCGGGTGATCAAAGTCAGATAAAAGGATCTGCTGGCCCGTTCCTCCATCAGAGTATAGCCCATCGACCAGGTTCTGACCGGCACGACGCTGACCTGCACCCGCTGTTACGCCTGTCAAACCATTGCCTGTCGCACCATAACCAACATGGGTCGTGACAGCACCAGTCTCATTGTTTCCGGTGTATAACTTAGCCGGCTCAACATCAAATGGGTTGTCAAAGTACATCAGACCGATGTCCCAACCATCCCACAAGTTATTACCAGTCCAATTTTCATGCCACACCCATGAGCTGGCAGTGTGCGCAGTATGACCAAGCAACGTCGTCCGGCCATCATCGTACTGCGGCAGATAAAAGGTCATGCTGATGGCATCATCGACACAGTGACCAGCAGTAAGTACCCAGTTACTGGCGATTACAGTACCACTACAGATAAAACCACCATTTGGCGTATCGAATAATATAGCGCCTACACTGTCAAATTGCTGGTTGTAGGACAGTGTGCGGTAGACAGAGTCATCCACATCATGACGAATGACACCGGCAATAACGGAAACGGAGTTTAGCGCAAACAAGGAGGCGACCACAAAACGTGCATTCATTCTATTATCTTTTTTTTTATCGATACTGAATTACATTGAGTTACACTTGCAAAAAGTGTGTATGCAAAAAAAGAGCCAGAATAAAAACCCATATTTCATAGCTAGTTATGCAGAGGCAATAGCTAGGCTGTAAAATTATCTGACACCATAACTCACCCCTGAAATACCGGGTGCAGATAAGTCTTAACGCTGCGCTAGTTGTTGCAACAACCGCTGACTGTGCTCCAGCACTTTGGCATTGGCAGTTATTTTACTTAATTGCAGATAGAGGAGATGGCATAAATGCTGAGCACCCAACTGCTCCAACAGTGGATCCAGACGGGAGCTGCTGTCACCTGCTAGCACATACAATGGCGTTTGCACCAGTAGGCTTAGCGGGTTGGTTTTAAAGGAGGTCAACGACATCAGCTGAACTTTTTGTGATTTCAGCTGGCGGGCCAGACGCAGTACATCCTGATTCTCCCCGCTTTGTGAGATAGCAAAGAAAACACTCTGCTCACTCAGCTGAGCGCTGTACTGCATTTGTACCGCGGGGTCCGGATGATAACACACGGTTTTACCCAATTGCCTTAGGCGAAAGGCAAAGTCTGCTGCCACCAGGCCAGAGCCACCAAAACCAACCAACAAAATTTTATCGGCTTTATCGAGCAGTTCAGTCGCACGCGCTAATGTCTTGGCTTCGTTGATTTCCAGCACGGTGCGGTAACTGGCCTGCAGCTGCAGTTGAAACTGCTCCACTTCAGCCAGCGGTGTTTTTTTGGTGTCGCTTTGTTCTTCCCGGCTCAGATTGGATTGAGCCACCAAAGCTTCACTGACCGCCAGCTTAAAATCCGGGTAGCCTTTGTAACCTACCTTCTGGCAAAACTTGACCACACTGGACTGACTCACGCCTACAGCATCAGCCAGTTGCTGCGATGAGTAGTCACGGAGTAAATGCGAGTTATCCAGAATAAAGTCAGCAAGTTTGCGTTCAATGGCAGACATCTGGTCTTGCAAACCTCTGATTTTCAGTAGACACACCATATTGTTTTTGTACTCGTGTTAAGCCTGGGCCAGCAGCGCTACTATAACCTGAACAGCCAGCCCCGGTAAACAATGTTAAAAATCTGGCATCTGGTCCCAACTCAGCTGCTCCTCAATCTCGATGCGACGACGCACCAGTGCCGATTGATTGCCGGATACCAGTATTTCAGGCACCAAAGCTCTGGTGTTGTAGCAGGATGCCATCACAGCGCCATAAGCCCCTGCCTGGCCAATGGCCACCGCTTCTCCCGGTGCAAGCTCTGGCAGCCATTGCCCCATACTAAAGGTATCGCCGGTTTCGCACACCGGGCCGACCACATCATAGCACTGGCTGGCACGCTGCGGTTGCTGTTGCACCGGCCAGATATCGTGCACGGCACCGTACATGGCGGGACGCAGCAAATCATTCATCGCCGCATCCAGTATCAGGAAGGTTTTAGCGGGCCCTTGCTTGACGTATTCCACCTGACACAGCAGCACACCGGCATTGGCAGCAAGAGAGCGCCCTGGCTCCAGAATCAGCCGGCAGTCTTTGTTGGCAAAATACTGCCGTACCAGTGCCATGTACTCATCAATAGCAACCGCTTGTTTGGCATCCGGATACAAGATGCCAAGGCCACCGCCAAGGTCAATGGTATCAATCGGATGGCCCAATGCCTGCAAGCGCTCCACCAGCTCGAGCATGCGCTCAAAGGCTGCCTGATACGGTGCCAGCCCGGTAATTTGCGAGCCAATATGCATATCGACGCCCTGAATACGGATCCCCGGCAACTCGGCTGCCAGTGCATACACTTGCTCCACCTGCTGCCAGCTGATACCGAATTTATTTTCCGCTTTGCCGGTGGCAATTTTTTCGTGGGTCCCGGCATCCACATCCGGATTCACCCGGATGGCAATCGCAGCTTCCAGGCCCAGGGCTGTTGCGACTTCACTTAAGCGCCGTAGCTCAGGGATGGACTCGACATTAAATTGCAAAATGCCGGCCTTGAGTGCCAGCGCCATATCGTCTCTGGTTTTACCAACCCCGGAATACACCACACGTTCGGCCGGAAAACCAGCCGCCAGTGCCCGCTGCAGTTCACCCACCGAGACCACATCAGCACCGGCACCGGCTGTTGCAAAGCACTGCAATACCGCCAGATTGGAGTTGGCTTTAACGGCAAAGCAAATCAGGGCATCCAGGCCGGTGGCGGCTTGCTGGTAAGCTTGCAAGTTGGCCAGCAATTGCGCTTTGGAATACACATAACAGGGGGAACCGTATTGCTGCAGCAACGACGAGGCTGCAAGCTGCTCGATGTGCAGCTGTTGCTGCTGATAGCCAATGGCCATGAAGAGACTCCTGAACAGGCAGAATTATTTATTCTAGATGATATATGCACAGAATAAATTATTCCACCCTGTTGCAGGGGTAAAGGCAATTATTTTGTAGACCCGGTTAAGTTGGCTGGTGCTGTGTCAGCGCCTGGCGTAAAAAGCCGGCTTGCTGCTCTAATAAAGCCGAGGCCTCAGGCTTTGCTAAACCAGTCAGAATTCGCAGTATTGCCAGTTTGGCATTGTAATCAGACTCACTCAGCATTTGTTTGGCCTGCTGATGACTGCAGCCAGTGGCTTCAGCCACTATGCGCGCTGCCCGCACCAATAGCTTCTGATTGCTGGCATGCAAGTCCACCATCAGGTTCTGATAGACTTTACCGCTTCGCACCATGCTGGCGGTCGAGAGCATATTCAGCAGCAGTTTCTGGGCGGTACCGGATTTCATCCGGGTAGAGCCGGTTAACACCTCAGGGCCTACGGCTGCGCACAGAGGGATATCCGCAGCTGCAAGCACCGCTGTAGCCGGGTTGCAGCTGATCCCAATGGTGGTGGCCCCAAGCTCGCGGCCATACTGCATGGCGGCCACCACATAAGGGGTACGGCCACTGGCGGCTATCCCCACCAGCACATCCCTGGCAGATAAATGAATAGCCTGTACATCAGCCACGCCCTGAGCGGCATCATCTTCGGCACCTTCCACCGCCTGCAAAATAGCAGCTGGCCCACCGGCAATCAGCGCCTGAACCTGCTCTGGCGGGGTACTGAAGGTCGGCGGGCATTCGGCCGCATCCAGTATGCCTAAACGGCCACTGGTGCCGGCACCCATGTAAATCAACCGCCCACCACTGCGAAAGGCGGCCACAATGGCGTCAACCGCCTGAGCTACTTGCGGCAGGATCCCGGCAATCACCTGCGGCACCTGCTGATCGGCCTGATTAATGCGTTGCAGCAGTTGCAGGGTGTCCAGCGTATCCAGATCCATTGTATCCGGGTTGCGGCTTTCCGACAGAAAGCTGCCAAGCTGCTGCAACAGTTGTTGCTCTTGCTGACTATCCAGTTCTGGCTGTTTGCTCATACTCTTGGCTCCGTTTTCGCCAGCTCACCACTGCGCCATTTTGTGGCCAGCAACAAGGCACCGTCCACTGAGGTACCGGCAGCCGGAATAATGTGCTGACGAATACGCGCTGGCAGATGGGGGATGGTGCCTTCCGCCAGGCCACCCAGAATCACGATGGGTAATTGCACATCCAGACAGGTTAAATCAATCAGCTCCACCACATCGTCCAGGTAACGGGCAAACACCCTGGCCGCCTGCGGGCAGTTTGCTGCCAATGGCAGTACCAGCGGTGCCAGCCTGGAAAAGTCGTTGACCACAGCATGTTTGAGCCAGCCCAGAATATTGGCCGGATCAGTGCCGATTACCGCGGTCACCGCTTTGGCCAGTTCAGAGTGAAAGCAACGACTGCGATCAAACTCATCCAGCACCTGTCGCACTGCCATTTTACCTAAGATAGCTCCACTGCCTTCATCACCAATATTAAAGCCCCAGCCACCAAACTGCCGCTCTTCGCCACCAGGTTCCAGCCGCATGCCGACCGAGCCGGTGCCAAGCGCTACCACCGCCACCGGCTGGCCATTATTCGCCCCCCAGACCGAAGTTTTCGCATCGGTGGTGATCCACAGCTGCGGGCACAGCTCTGCCAGGTGCAGTTCCAGTGATTTGCGCAGCTGCAAATTACCAGCACCCGGTACCCCGGCGACCACCGTGACCTGATCGCCCTGGCACTTAGCCTGCTCGAACAAATTGCTGATCAACTGATACAGGGTTGCCGCGGCATTGTTGTAGTCGTTGGTCAAAGAAGCTGAGCCCATTTTTAGTTGCCAGCTTCGGCCTGTCGCCAGCTGCACCAAACGGCCGAGGGTTTTGGTTCCTCCGGCGTCAATACCCAGTATAAAATCCGTCACGCTGCATCTCCTGTAGCTGCGGCTGAGAACACAGGCTGCTTCGCTTTGGGTTTTCCAAGGCAGCAGACCGCAAAAGCTAATAAAGTACCGAGGCAAAGCTGCCAGGTAAAGCCCAAATCCCACTCGGCAAAACCTGGGCCAAACCACTGCAGGACATAAGGCTGAAAAAACAATGGCACTAAGAAACCGCAAATCAGTGCCGCCGCAACACTTGTAGCATTACCACGGCGGGTGAACAGCACGGTAAAATAAACCCCCAGTAAGCCACTGTAAGAAAACACCATCACACTAAGAGCAAACGCCAGCAACGGCATATCGCTGAACTGCTGCCAGTAAAAACACAGCACCGCCATCGCCGACAGCGCCGTTGCGGTCAGCAGCATGCCAAACTGCCCGGCCCGCACGAAGTGCTGTTCAGAACTCTGTGGCTTCCGCCGCAGCCGCCAGGGCCGGTATAAATCTTCCACCAATACCGAGGACATCGAATTCAGGCCAGATGTCATGGTAGACAACGCCGCAGCTACTACCCCCACGGTGACCAGACCGCGTAAACCGGCCGGCATTTCATTCAGCACAAAATACATGAAGACGGTGACGGTTTCACCGGCAAAGCTGTTGGCCAACTCAGAGCCGCCTTGCTGCATCAGGTCCGGTCGCAGGTAAAACACATAAAGCAACATGCCGATGGCAATAAACAGCAGCATCACCGGAATGATCAGCACCACCGACAGCAGCATGGCTCTGGCCCCCTCTTTCGCGGTTTTACAGGTCAGTACCCGCTGGGTCATGTCCTGATCCAGTCCAAACGCAGCGATGTTCAGCAGCACAAAACCGGTCATGGCCGACCAAAAAGTGAACACGCCGGAGGCGCCAAAATCAAGCGAGAAATCCAGCAGCTGCAGCTTGGAGCCAGAGCCATCCAGCGGCTGTTTCAGTGCCGATACAATGGCGGCCGGCTCGGCCGGGATCAACCACAGCAGGTATAGCAATACTGCCAACGCCGCCAGCACATAGACAGCGCACTGAAACGCATCGGTGTAAATCACCGAGCGAATACCACCGACCACCGAATAGGCCAGCGCGCCAAAAGCCAGCAGCACGATGGACAGCACTACACTGCTGGCATCAATGTTATGAAAAATCACCATCGACACGGCGATCGCTGCCATGTACAGGCGGGCTCCACTGGCAAACACCCGGCCAAACAGATACATGCTGCCTGCCTGACGTTTGGCACTGCTGCCAAAGCGCTGCTGCAGCAAACCATAGACCGTACTGACTCTGGCCTGATAGTAGCGTGGGATCAGATACAACATCACCACAAAAGCAGCAATAAAAGCGCCGATATTAGTCGCCAGATAGGTCAGGTCGCCCCGAAAGCCCTGATCCGGCCCACCTAAAAAAGTGGCGGCTGATTGTGAGGTTGCCATCACCGAAATAGCCACGGCCCACATCGGCATTTGATTGCCGCCCAGAAAGTAATCGCGGGCATTGCCGGCACGCCGCTGACTTAATAACCAGCCCATGGCCGCCAACAAGGCAAAATAGCCGCCAAAAACCAGCCAGTCCAGCGCTGTCAATTTTATATCCATCAAACGTCCTTTCTCAGCCTTTTGCTGCGTTTATCTGCCCGGCGGGGTTACAGCCCCAACATCGCCTGGTACACCAGGCTCATCACGCTGCCATACATGCCGGTTTCAAACCGATCACCGGTGAAATAGTAGCTGTTGCCATCGCGGGCGATAGGTGAATGTTTTTTATTCGTCAGAAGCACCACCAGCAAATCGTAGTGCGGATCGATCAGGGTGGCAGTGCCGGTCCAGCCAGTATGACCAAACGCATAGCGGCTGGCATAAGGGCCAAAGTGCCAATCCAGATCTCCACCCACTGCCGTGCGCCAGCCCAAGCCAAAACGATGATCCTGGCTCGATGGCCGCACAAACTGCTGGATCACCGGCTGGCTAAAGACCGGCACATCGCCATAGCCACCATGCTGCGCCAGCATCATCAGTACCGCCAACTCTCTGGCCGTACTGAATAACCCGGCGTGGCCTGCCACCCCTGCCAGCGAGTAAAACGCTTTTTCATCATGCACTTCACCACGCAACACCCCCCGTCGCATCGCCGGAAACTGCTGACGAACTCCTCCTCTGGTGTTGCCATCCAGTTCGGTGGCCGCAATCCGGCTGGCAGGGATGCCTTTTTGCAATGGATTAAACCAGGTGCTGCTAAGGCCCAGCGGCCGGTAAAGTCCATGCTCCAGATAACTGTCGAGCGCCATACCAGCTACCCGCTCAACCAGAGCCCCCAACAGCATAAAGCCAGTATCACTATACACAGCACTGTGGCCACGTGGCCGCTCAAACGGCACCCGCTCTATCAGCAACTGCTTGGTGCGCTCCGGTTCAATCGAATAAAAATCAGCACCTAACCGGTTATCCGGCCGGAAAAAATGCAACTCCGGGCCATAGCCGGCGCTGTGATCGAGTAAGTCCCGCACCAGCCTGAGTTCACGCCCATCGCCCCGGTACTCTGGCAGATACTGCGCTATCGGCGCATTCACATCCAGCAAACCCTCGGTGACCAGCTTCATCACCGCATAGACCGTCGCGTACATCTTGCTGTTGGAAGCGATATCAAACAGCGTATCAGTTTGCATAGGCTCTGGCTGTGTCAACGGCTGACCGCTACTATCGTAGCGCTTGGCATAGCCATAGGCCGTTTCTTTAATTACCCGGCCATTTTTGGCAATCAGCAACACAGCGCCCGGAAAACCGGCCGCCACCTCCTGCTCGATCAGCGCGTCCAGTTCTGCCAGCCGCTTTGCTGAAAAACCGGCTTCATCGGCTGAGCCCTCACGCAGCCTTGGGTAGTCAAAACGCAAGCGAATGGAGGCTCCTGCCGGCTTAACGTCCGCCAGATGCAGCTGATTTAATCCGTCACGGGTGTACTCTGCCAGCGACAAGATCATCGGTTGCCTGCTGAGCTCCGTGGGCAAAACAAGCTCGCGGCCATTGATCAGGATGCGGGCCGATGTCGCCTGCTGTAAGTCCAGCCACAAGGCGCCCTGGCCCCGATAGCTGTAAAAAATACGCCGGTCATTGACCAAAGCACGCTGGCTGCGCCGCTCAGGCAGTTCAACACTCAGCTGAGCCGGTTCACGTACCCGGATATCCCAGTCGCCGCTGCTGGCCGTTACCGTCCTGGTAAAAAGAACCAATGACAGCGCTAGCAATCCAAGCCGGAATACATGCTTCACTGAGTCATCACCACACAGCATTTAATCCGCCTCCCTGACAACCAAGTCTGGCACAGTCAATCGTACCGGCAACTCCCCATGCATGGGGGTAAGCCCAAGCAAGGCTTCAGCAACTGCCTGATAGGTGGGTCCATACAAGGAGCCAGCCTCAGTTGGCTCAATGCCATGGTGATAGGCCAACATACTGATGTCACTGAACGGTAGTAACGGGGTTAGTTCATAGGGGGTGCCAAAGCCCAGCAGTACTACGGTTGCGCCGGCTTGCTGTGCACTCTGTAACACCTGCTCACTGGCTTGCATCGCTGCGGCATAGCTGATTGCGGGCTGGGCCTGACGGGCCGCATCGGCCATACCACCCAGATCGACCAGGCTGGCCAGTCGCTGCCAACCGGCGTGGATCACCAGGTCGGCCTGCTGACTGAACTCGATGGCTTGCTCAAGTTGCCAATGATCGAAACTGCTTTCGGTCCAGCGCAACTGCCCCAAAGAGAGCTCTGGCCAATGCTCGCTTAGCGATTGTTTGAGCATCCGTGCCTGTAATGAGGTTGCTGCCACAATGTGGATATGAGCAAACCGATTGGTTGCTAAAGGCAGCCTATCTGGTTTGGCATGCAATAATGTCAGCGCCTGACGGGCCAATTCCTGCTCGAGCTCCCTGGAACCCGGCTGACCCAACTGCTGCCTTGCCGCCTGATACAACTGGGTGCGATCGCTAACAGGCTTGCTGTCTGCTAACCAGCGCTGTTTCACACGATGTATGCGCTGCCAGGAGCTTTCAAGTTCGGCAGAACTGAGTACCCCCTGTCGTACCAGAGCTGCCAGCTCCGCAATCAGGGCTTTCAATGCCACCATATCCTCAGGTCGCCGGATCGGATAGGGCATCAGGGCAATATCGGCGCCGGCAGCAAAGGTTTCCTGCACCGCCTGGCCGGGCGTGAAATAATGGCTGATGGCCGCCATATCCAATGCATCGGTAATCACCAGGCCATCAAAGCCCATCTGCTGACGCAATAGATCCGTTAAAATAGCGCGCGACATGGTGGCAGGACGGATGATGCGCTCGCCCTCTTTGCTGGTGATGGTGCTGGCATCCAGTGCCGGATACTGAATATGCGCGGTCATGATCATCGGCACTTCCGTCTGATCGATGGCCCACTGAAATGGCGCTAAATCCAGCTGCTCGATATGAGCACGGGCATGGCTGACCAACGGCAGGGCCAGATGACTATCAAGATAAGTATCGCCATGGCCGGGAAAATGCTTCAGGGTGCCCAGCACCCCTTGTTGCTGCATGCTATCGAGCAAGGCCACCGATAGCTCAGCCACTGGCTGTGGTTGCTCACCAAAAGCACGCACATTGATCACCGGGTTGGCCGGGTTGCTGTTCACATCCACCACAGGCGCGTGATTGGTATTGATCCCCAGCACTGCCAGCTCTTTGCCAAGCACAGTACCAACCTGCTGTGCGTAAAACACACCATGCCGCGCATAGGTCGCCCCTATCGCCATATTACCGGCAAAGCCGGTACTGAAGCTGCGCGGGGTACGGAACACCCGGCCTCCTTCCTGATCCACCGAGATAAAAAGCGGCTGTCTAACCGGGGATTGCATGGCCGCCTGCTGCAGGTCCTGTGTCAAATCGATGATCTGTTCTGGCGTTTGCAGGTTTTCGGCAAACAAAATCACCCCGCCGAGGCCAGTTTCGGTGATCAGTTGGCTGAGCTCGTCTGGAAGCTGGGTGACCGGCTGACGGCAAGGCTCCTCGCCCGGCTCTTTGCAAAAATAGCGAATATCGATCATCAACTTCTGAGCTATCTTGTGTTCCAGCGAAAGTTCAGTGTGCACAGCGGTCAATCCTAGATAAAGGGCTATGCCAGCTATAGTAGCAATCCAACCAAAATGCAGTACACGTTTTTTCATCGGTGACCTGGTGTTGCGGAAATTTTCAGCACACCATAGCAAAGCCTCCATCATTCGACAACTCAATTATTCTAAAAACAAAACCACTCAAGAATTATTTATTCCAAGAAAAATCGACAGTTTACCAAGGTTTTCTCTGCTTCTGATGAGAAACAGCTTAAAGAATCGGCAGGAAATCATTTTACAAAGGAATAATTTATGCTAGTGTTGCAATACATGCAGAATATTTAATTACATTGCTGCGGATAGCTGATGATTACTGATGGTTTCCTATTCTTAACGGTTTTATTACTGATTGCCGCCGGGCTTGGTTTGTTGGAAAAGTACAGCGGCTGGCGCCTGTTCACTATTCTGCCAGGCATAGTGCTGCTGTACTTCGGTGTGATGCTGGCATCCAGTTTAGGCCTGTGGAGTCAAACCGACAGTATTCGGGCGACTTACAGCGCGGTGCGCAACAACCTGTTACCCGCCATGATTTTCCTGATGTTGTTAAAAAGTGATTTACGAGCGATTGCCCACCTTGGTCCCCGCATGTTGGGGGCCTTTTTTACTGCCGTTGTCACCATTATGCTGGGCTTTGTGATTACCTTTGCTCTGTTTCACCGCTGGCTCGAGCCCGATAGCTGGAAAACTTTCGCAGCGCTCTCCGGCAGCTGGATGGGAGGTACCGGCAATATGGCCGCCATCCAATCCGCGCTGGATGTACCGGATAGCCGAATGGGCTATACCCTGCTGATGGACTCGATAGACTACGCCATCTGGGTGATGATTCTGTTGGCGCTGGTGCCCTTCGCCGCAGTGTTCAACCGCTGGACCAAAGCAGACAGCAGTTTGCTGGCAAAGGCGGGCGAGCGATTGGCGGTGCAGCACGATGACAAGGCCGTCACCCAATTGAATTTACTGGTACTGCTTAGCCTCAGCTTTCTGGTGTCTGCCGTCAGTCAGCAGCTGGCCAGCTTATTGCCAACCACCGCTTTTTTAACCACCATGACCTGGACCATTCTGTTGGTGACCTTGGCTGGTGTGTTGGCGGCCATGACCCGGCTTGGTAAACTGTCGGGCTCGGTAGAGCTATCCCAGATCATGCTGTTGGTGATTATCGCACTGATTGCCTCCAGAGCCGATTTCGCCGATTTGGCCAAGGCTCCAATTTATGTGACAGCAGGCCTGATGATCCTTTGCATTCATGGTCTGCTGATGGCACTGGTGGCCAAAATTTTCCGCCTGGATCTCTTTACCTGCGGTGTGGCCTCACTGGCTAATATTGGCGGCGTGGCTTCGGCACCTATTCTGGCAGCGGCTTATTCCAAAGCATTGATCCCCGTTGGTGTGCTGATGGCAATGCTGGGATATGTGGTTGGCACAGCTGGAGGCCTGCTGGTTGGTAAAATGCTATCCTGGCTGGCCTGAGTCCAAGGCGGCCATTCCAGTGTTCGGTTATAGTGGTATTGCAAGCAACTGCTTTCTTGCGCTTGAGGTTTGACATGAAGATTACAGATATTCGTTTGGGCATGCTGAAAGTGCCACTGAAAACGCCTTTTAAAACGGCGCTACGCACTGTGCATGAGATTGAAGATGTGGTGGTGATGGTAGAAACCGATACCGGCCACATTGGCTATGGTGAAGCACCAGCCACCGCAGTGATCACCGGTGATATTCATGGCTCGATTATCGAGGCGATTCGAACCGTGATCAAGCCGAAGTTACTGGGCCTGGATATCTCGGATCTGAACCACGTCACCCGGGTGATTCAAGGCTGTATTATGAAAAATTACAGCGCCAAGGCAGCGGTAGAGATTGCGGTGTATGACTTATTTGCTCAATTGTACGGCGCCCCTTTGTACAAGATGTTGGGTGGCGGTGTGCCGAAGCTCACCACCGATCTGACCATTAGTGTCGATTACATCGATAAAATGGTGGCCGACTCTCTCGAAGCCGTGGAGCGGGGTTTTGAAACACTGAAAGTGAAAGTCGGTAAAGACATTGGTGTAGACATTGAGCGGGTAAAAGCCATTTACGCCGCGGTAGAAGGCCGGGCGCTGATCCGACTGGATGCCAATCAGGGCTGGACTGCGAAAGAGGCGGTCTATGCGCTGCACAAACTGGAAGATGCCGGCGTCCGGCTGGAGCTGGTCGAGCAACCGGTGAAAGCGCTGGATATCGATGGCCTCAAGTACGTGACCGATCGGGTGCATACCCCAGTGATGGCTGATGAAACCACCTTTAGCCCACGCGAAGTGATTGAACTGATTAAAATGCGTGCTGCCGATATCATCAATATCAAGCTGATGAAAACCGGCGGGATCTCCAATGCCATTAAAATTGCCGACATCTGCTCCTTTTACGATATGCAGTGCATGATTGGCTGCATGCTGGAAACCAGTATCAGCGTGTCTGCAGCAGTGCACCTGGCCGTGGCAAAATCCGATGTCATTACCAAGGTTGATTTGGATGGCCCCTCACTCTGCTCTTTTGATCCTGTTGAGGGCAATGTGCTGTTCGAAGGTGCGGACATCAGCATTCAGGACACCCCTGGCCTTGGTATTCGCAGTATCAAAGGTCTTAACATGCTTGCTTAAACGGCACTCTCCCTGCCGATACCACCGCCGGTAGCCGCAAGGTTGCCGGTTTTTTTTATACCGATTAGCTTTGCCATACCTGTCATACCATCTGCTTTGCTGTATAGGTACTGCAGTTAAAAAAAACCGCAGCTCCAGGGCTGCGGTTTGGGTAGTGCTACTGCACTTACTTCTTTGTTGTAGACAACCTTAGAAGGTGTACTCAACCAGCAGGGTATAAGCCCGGCCACGAGGATCTGCCACACGAGGCTCCCAGGCAGAACCAGCTGCAGAGTCCATGTTGTGCGATGAGAATGGTGGGTCCTGGTCAAACAGGTTCTTAATACCCATGGTAATCAGAGTATTTTCCAGACCACGGTACGTCAGGCTGTAGTTGTAGGTGGTGTAGCTTTTCACCCGGTAATCAAAGTTGGGCGGGTTGTGGACACCACTGGCAATCCGGGCGAAAACGGCACTTTCATACCCATGACGATAGATTTGCGTCAGGCTGTGCATAAAGTCACCATGGGTGTAGCTGAAGTTCAGCGTGTGCTTCCACTTGATAGGCAAGTTGTTGTTGTACACAAACTGGCCAACCAGGTTTTCGCTATAGGGCAGCGTATCAAGTGCTTTGGTCTTAAAGCTCTGCAGGTAGTTACCATTTAACCGCAGACGCCAGCTCCCGCCAGCCAGTTCACCAGTCAGGTTGGCATCCACTTCAATACCACGGGTTAAGGTACCGCCCGAGTTGATAAAGCGGGCATCAATCGCTGTGATCTGACCTGAACTATCCCGGATAAAGTTCTCCTGGAACGAAGCGTAGTTCTCCAGCAATACCGCCTGGGTAGCCACCCGGATAGTATTGGTACGCTCAATTTCCCACCAGTCGACACTGATGTTGAAATTATCGGTAGGAACCAAGACCACCCCAATGCTCTTTTGGGTGGACTCTTCCGGCTGCAAATCCACCTTACCACCGCGGATCAGGTTTGGCTGAATCGATTCACAGCCCGGGGTTTCACTCACCTGGCCATCCGGACAACTTGCCGGATCAAACCAGGTATCGACCGTGATTGGCTCCGAGCGCTCACCTTCAAACAACTGGTTAAAGTTAGGTACTTTAAAACCGGTGCTGTAAGCAGCCCGCACCATTACCTGCTCCACTGGCTGGTACTTCAAAGAGACTTTCGGGTTGGTGGTACTGCCAAAACCGCTGTAGTGGTCGTAACGGCCTGCCAGGGTCAGATCCAGGTTATCCAGTACCGGCAGATAGACTTCGGCAAAGACTGCTTTGATGTTGCGGCTAACTCTATCCAGCGCATTCTGGTCATCAAACGGCGCCAGTGGCACTGTCCGTCCCGGCTCTAAATCCGAACCATCAAACTTGTATTCCTCACGGCGCAAGTCGGTGCCTACCGCAGCCTGAATAAAACCACCCGGTAACTCGAAGCCCAGATCACCGGATACAACAGCATCCAGCTGCGTCAACGTAGTGGTGCCCTCGTACAGTTTCAGACCAGCAGCAGACGCTGCGGCTAAACCATCCAGTGCTGCTTGCGATTGTTGGCCCGGAAATACAAAGGGATCCAAGGTGCCGCTGCCCAGCAACGTCTGTAACTGGTCCAGATAGTAGTAACCATCGACCAGCTTCGTCTTGGAGGTATTCTCTGAACGCGACAGACCCACGGTGTAATCGTAGTCACCAACCATGCCCTCAAATGCCAGCAAAGCCCGGTACGAAGTGGTATCGGTATCAAAGGTTCGCGGGCCACACTCGATACAGCGCCAACGATAAGCGATAGGAGCGCCATAGTTCAGACCGTCAAAACCAAAATAATCCCCCAGAGCATTGTAGATCCGGTCGTAATTAGCACCGGTACTTGGGTACCAGGTCGATGGATTGAATTGAGCTGTTGCCAGAGCGCTGGAACTGATCTGATAGTGCTCAAAACTCTTTCTGGACTCAACATGGGCAGCGGAGAGCTCGAAGAACATCTCATGACTATCACCCAAGTTGAACGACAGCCGGCCAACAAAATCCAGACTTTCCAGAGGCGATTGCAGCATACGGTGCCGGCCATACTCCCAGGCACAGGCATATTGAGACTGCGGCGACCATGGGTACAGATTCGGATCAAAACGGCCCATAAAGTCACCGCCAGACTCACAACCACCACCACCTGGCAGAGCCAGGATGTTGATGGCATCCTGACGGGCGACAGGGCTGTTTGGGTTAGGGTCAATCAGGCCGGAACCTATCAAGCCTGGTGCTGCGTCAGTGCTGACATTGAAAATGGTCGCAAAAGGGGTACCACGGGTATCGGGTGATAACCCTCTGTCTTCCTGAAAAGAGTTGGTAAAATCCCGCTGCGTGCCACGAATACCCAAATTGCGCTTGGCAGTAATGGTCGCAAAGGCATTCCAACCATCCTGGTCAAAGTCACCAACCCCAAAGAGGGCATTGGCACGGTAAATATGACCAGCACCTGCCTCAGTCACATCGGCAAAGCCGGAAACCTGAGCACCGGTGTAATCCCTGCGGGTAATAAAGTTAATAACCCCACCAATGGCATCGGTACCATAGACTGCAGAGGCGCCATCCCGCAGGATCTCAACCCGATCCAGTGCAGCAAAAGGAATCGAGTTCAAGTCAACACTGCGGCCTTTTAAGCCATGCGGCGCTAAACGACGACCATTCAGTAACACCAAGGTAGCGTCCGAGCCCTGCCCACGCAGGTTGGCACCGGAATTACCATGGTTGGCCCGGTTATCTGCCGTTGAGATACCTTCATTACTGGCCATATTGTCTACGCCATTACCCGCAATGTTCAGTTGCATCAACAACTGTTCACCCGAGGTAATGCCAGCCGCGTTGATTTCGTCACGGGTAAAGACGGTAATAGGAAGTTCACCTTCCAGGGTTGTACGTTTAATACTGGAGCCGGTGACCCGAATTCGTTCAACGGCTTCATCGGCCTCTGCGGCAGACAGATTGTCGTTCGCTATCGCGTGTGTGCCTAGCCCGGCCAGGGCTAAACATCCGATTAATGGTTTCAACTTCACGTGCATCTCTCCTAACTGGTCACCTGGATTTCTTATAATGCGCTGTTCGTTTTCCGAACAGTTTTAACATAGCAAAGATTCAGACAATTTGAAATAAATTATGCGGAATAATTTAATAAATAAGAATATTTCATTCCGAAAACAGTGTAAGCTTATGTTTCAAATAGGAATAGATATAAATGAAAACAAGAATAGTTCCGTACCTGTCAAGGAAGCTCGGCGCTTTTGGTGGCCCATTGAACGGCTTTTTTATGCAAAGTGCATGCATTTGCCGTAGAATGTGCCGCCGATGATCCGCAGGCTATCCAAAGTCCTGAACTGCATGCTGTAAGGAGTCTTGTGTGGAATTAGTTGTTTCGTCCTTCATTTTCGCTTTTATTGTCCTTGGCCTGACTTTTGGTCTGAGCTGTTTGATCTATGCCTGCCTGTTGCCGGCCGGACTAAGCCCGGAGCAAAAAATGGAGGCACGCATCGAGTTTGGCATTTTCAGTGCTGGCGGCTTCGCTATGCTGGCGGTGATGCTTTTTGCGCTCTGTTATCACTAACATCGTCCGCGTGCGCTGTGCTACCATCCGGCTGGTTTTGATGCCCAGCTGGATGCAGCTCCAACCGTGCTTTTTCCAACAGCTCCGCATCCAATTCACTTTTTACCGCCACCCCGAGCTCTTTAAACTCAGCCGCTTGTTTAATTAAATTTCCCCGGCCACTGTACAACTGACCAAAGGCTTTGTCGTAGCTTTCACGCGCTTTATCGAGCTGCTTGCCTACACCCTGCATGCTGTCTAAGAATAGTTTTAGTTTGTTGTAGAATTTTTCCGCCCGGTTGGCGAGCTCAGCGCTGTGTTTACTCTGCTCTTCAAAGCGCCACAGCTGGCGGACAATATTCAGACTGGTCAATAAGGTAGTCGGTGTAGCAACCAGCACATTACGCTCCAGCGCCCGCTGGTACAAATCAGGATCGTATTTCAGTGCTTCGACATAGGCCGACTCAATCGGAATAAACAGAAACACCACTTCCGGAGAGTTCAGTCCGGCTAACTGGTAATAACTTTTATCCGCCAGCTCACTGATGCGGTCTTTCACCGCCTGACAATGCTCTGCCAAAGCCTGCATACGAAGCTGGTCGTCTTCTGCATTGACGAACCGGGTATAAGCAGCCAGTGAGGTTTTAGCATCCACCACCATATGGCGCTGCTGCGGCAGGTAAATAATGGCATCGGGCCGGCGCTTCCCATCCTCAGTGTCAAAACTGACTTCGCGCTGATAATCCACCCCGGCACGCAGCCCGGAGTTATCCAGCACATTCTCCAGCATCAGCTCGCCCCAATTGCCCTGCACTTTTTTCTGGCCCTGCAACGCTCTGGTCAGTTGCTCGGCCTGATCGGTAATACGGTTGTTCAGTTGCTGCAAGTTGATCAACTCGGTTTTCAGTGCACTGCGCTGTTGCAACTCTTCACTGTGAATGCGCTCCATCTTGTCACGAAAGCCCTTCATATCCTGCTGCAGTGGCGACAACAACTGTTGCAGCTGCTGCTGGCTCAGCGCACTAAATGCCTTCCCTTTTCGCTCCAGCACCTCTTGCGCCAACAATTCAAATTCCTTTTTCAGCTGATCACGACTGTCTTTGATCAGCGCTAGTTGCTCGGCGAAGTGCTGTTCTTTGGCAGTCAGCGTACTGTGCAGCCGGTCGTGCTGTTCTTTGACCGCCAGAAAATCACTCTGCACGGCCTGTTGCTCGGCTTTTTGTTGCTGCAGTGTTTGTTTTAGCTCTGCCAGTTGCAGCTCGCGCTCGCGAAGCTCGGTTTGCCGTACCTGCACCAGCTCACGGCTACGCGCAGCCAGTTCAGTGTGGCTCTGCAGCTCTTGCTGACAGAGCATCAATTGCTGTTCGAGCTGCAGGCATTTTTGCTCCGATAACTGCAAAGCTAACCGCTGTTTTTGCCGGCTTAGCAGCCACAAGGGCAACAGCAGCAACAACGCAAACGCACAGCCAGCCAAACTGTATAAGGACATCTCATTCATATAGTGCAATCACTTCATCCACGATACTTACTATGCTGACTTATCTCACTAACACAGACAAGCGATTCCGGAACCATCACCGCTCAATGCACTAAGTTTGATCCAGATCAAACTAAAGCTAAATTAGCAAGATCCATTTTGGGGACGCATTGGTATAAGCTTCCAGTTATAACCATTAAAAAAGTAAGGATTTATATGCGCAGAAATCAGGAAGTTACTCAGCGCGAAGTCAGTTTCCCACGTGATGCACACCTCATTACCACAACCGATAAACGCGGCGTGATCACTTACGCCAACCCAGATTTTATTGAGGTTTCCGGCTATAGCAAAGAGGAGTTACTGGGTAAAAATCACAACCTGATCCGCCACCCCGACATGCCCGCAGCTGCTTTTAAAGATATGTGGCGCACCATCCAAAGTGGGCACTCCTGGCGTGGAGCGGTAAAAAACCGCTGCAAAAATGGCGATCATTACTGGGTAGATGCTTATGTCACACCAGTGATGAAAAATGGTGAGATTGTTGAATATCAATCCATTCGAACCATGCTGCAAAGTGACCAAAAACAGCGGGCAGAGCAACTTTATCAGCAATGGCTGGCTGGAAAACTCCCAAACTTGATCCATGCCTCACCTTTTCAATCCACACGCTGGCTTCTGGCAGGGCTTGCCGCTAGTTTCGCTTGTGTGGGTGCGCTGTTATTTCCCATTTCACCCTGGTGGTCGCTGCTGGCTTTGTTACCTGCCTGTATAACCGCACTTTTTCTTGCCACTCAGCATAAAGAGTGCAAGCAGTTGCTTCAGATCGCGGATAAAACCTATGCCAACCCAGCGATGGGCTGGATTTATACCGGCGGTGTTAACTACAAGTGCCGGGTGGCGTTTGCACTGTCAACCCAACGTCAGGAAAACAGAGCCCTGATGGCCCGACTGGTCAATACTTCAGGTTACCTGCATCAGGCCAAAAACAAAGCGGCTGACTCCATGCATCAGGCCTCCATGCAAAGTATGCAGCAACATCAATCAACTGATGGCTTTTTGCAGCAACTGGCACAGCTGAGAAACCAGCAAAGCCAGGTCGATGCCGCCATTGCTGAGATGGAACAACATTCCAGTGAATCCGAGCAAGCGGCTTTAGCTGGCAATCAGCAACTGCAGCAAATGCTGTCGGCCAGCCAGAGTATGCAGCATCAGCTGAATGAACTGAGCCAACGCTTTACTGAAGTGAATAAACAAGGGGAAGCCATCGCCAAGGTGGTCAAAGTCATTCGTGAAGTCGCTGAGCAAACCAATTTACTAGCACTCAACGCGGCCATTGAAGCAGCTCGTGCAGGCGAACTGGGGCGTGGGTTTGCCGTCGTAGCCGATGAAATCCGGGCGCTTGCCAGCCGTACCCATCACTCCACCCATGAAATTCAGACCATCATCCAGCAATTGTATGACAGCATACAACAAGCCGATCAAGCGCTGTTGCAGGGGGTCAGTGCCTCAGAGCAAACCGCGCAAAGTGCGGCCAGTACTGCAGCAGGTATGACGCAAATCCACCAGGGCATTGGTACCATGCGTAGTAAAGCCCGCCACATCAGTGAAGCCAGTCTGCAACAACTCAATACCGTGGAACGACTGAGTGCCGATACGCAAAAACTGGCCAGCCTGGCACAAAGCTCAGCTCATGCAGCCGATGAGGCAAAACAGCAGGGTGACGTCCTGTCAGTGCAACTCAATCAGTTAACCATGTTGGCGCAACACTTTTTGCATGCTCAACAGAAGGCGCTTCCCTATGCTGACTGACTTACCAAGTATTCATCAGGACATTGTTGAACAGTTGGATTATTTTATCAGTACGGTCAGCACGGACTTACGGCTTCTGACACTGAACCCTTTTGGTAGAAAACTTTGTGGTATCGCTGCAGACCATGACCTGATGCAACAGCCACTGTATGTGCACAACTTTCACGATAAAGAAAACTACCAGTTCCTGCTCAATATCGTCTTTCCTCACGTACAAAAGCACTCGTACTGGCAAGGTTCACTCTGCTTTTTTGACCAACAACATAACTGCATCCCGAGCCACTTGAAAGTGCTGGCGCATCGGGATCTGGCAGGCACTATTATTAGCTACACCGGCATAGCACATACGCAGCCCAGTCTGGACACTAAAACGCTGGATGAATTAAGTAAGCAGCTATTCGCTGATGCCATTGAAGGCATTATGGTGACAGACACTCAGGCCCGGATCCTCAAAGTCAATCCGGCTTTTACCTCCATTACCGGCTATGAAGCGGCTGAAGTGATTGGCAAAACACCGGCTATTTTGCGCTCAGCTCATCATGGAGCCGACTTTTACCGCCAGATGTGGCAAACCATTGAAGAAAATGGCTACTGGCAAGGTGAAATCTGGAACCGGAAAAAAGATCTCACTGTGTATCAGCAATGGTTGAAAATTTCACGCGTGCTGAATAGTGACGGTGCATTGAGCCACTACTTAGCCGTCTTTCAGGACTTAAGTGTTATTCGTTCCAAAGATCAACAAATTCATCAACTGGTAAACTTTGACCGCCTCACCAGGCTTGGCAACCGGGAGTTGTTGGTGAGCCGTTTTCCCCAGACACTGGCTCAGTGCAGGCAGCATAAATCCAAACTACTGGTGTGCTGGATTGATGGCGGCCAGCTTAGTGATGTCAATCAGCAGTTTGGTCTCACCTGTGGCGATCAATTAATCCAGTTGCAGGCAGAGCGTTTGCAACAGCTGATCGGCCCGGAAGATACGTTGGTGCGCATTTATGCTGATGATTACATTTTGTTGCATCAAACGAAAGCCGGTTTTAGCCAGACCAATAAATTGATAGGGCACTTGCTGGAGGTGTTAAAACAACCAGCCAGACTGGGCGATGAAGTCCTGCTGCCAACTCCGCATATTGGCGTTGCTTGCTACCCGGAGGATGGCGAGCAGGAAGAGGACTTATTGCACGCGGCTGAATTGGCGATGTTTGCTGCCAAAGAAAAAGGCAGCCCCGGCCTGAACTTCTACAATCGACAAGTAGGCGCCGACTATCACCGCCGGGCTCTTATCCGGCAAAAACTGCAGGCAGCCTTACAAACAAATGAACTGCAGTTGCAATTGTATTTTCAACCCAAAGTCACACTGAGCAATGGCAGTCTTGCGGGTGCAGAAGCTTTAATCCGCTGGCATGAGCCGGAACTTGGCACCATTTCGCCGGCTGATTTCATTCCGATTGCTGAGCAAAGCAGCCTGATTATTGAACTGGATCGTTGGGTGGTCACACAGTTGTGTAAACAACTGCTTTGCTGGCAGCAAAAACAACTCAGCTTACCGGTGATTTCATTTAATATTTCAGCCCGGCATTTGGTGGAGCCGGATTTCACCAGTTGGCTGCTGGGCTGCCTGCAAGCCTATCAGATCCCACCTTCTGCGCTGGAAATGGAAATCACCGAAACGGCCCTGATTGATAATGAAGCCAATGCCATCAGTAAGCTGCAACTGCTTAAAGACAATGGCATGAGAATAGCTCTGGATGATTTTGGTACCGGCTATTCCAGCTTGTGTTACCTGAAAAACATGCCTCTGGATACGGTAAAAATTGACCGCTCTGTGGTGTCGGATCTCACTACCAATGCCAAAGCATTGTGCATTATCAAAAGCATTCAATTGCTGGCCAGTGAACTGCAGCTGGGTCTTACCGTCGAGGGTATTGAAAACCAGCAGCAGCACCAGATTTTAGTGGAGCTGGGCTGCCAACAAGCGCAAGGATACTGGTACGCCAAGCCCATGCCGGCCAAGCAAATGGCATTGCAGTTAACCGGGAGCCTTTAAAGTTGCAAGGCTTCCTATTACACTGACGTTTTGACGGTTTCGCAGGATGCAACCATGCCACCTATTTTTATCATTCTGGGTTTACTCTTTGTTGCCTTATTTATTCTGGTTACGGTGTTAGAAAAATACGGTAAACGCCGCAGCGACGAAGAGCTGAGCAAAATTACCCGCTATATTTTTCCGCTGGTGGGTATCGTGCTGCTGGCTCAACTGCTGTACATGCTATTTCGCTAATTATCTCAGCAGGGGTGCTGACAATCTGTTTTGCCTTGTAACCACCAGCAATCTGGGCTGAAATCTGCTGCGACCCACTCAGGAGTATACCGATGATCCGCTTGTTGCTTGTTTGTTCTTTGCTGCTGTCTTTGGCGCTGCATGCCGCGCCACGCGGCATGCAGCCGGACGATTATTACCGCTTTACCTTTGTGGCGGATCCCCAGTTAGCGCCAAATGGCCGCCAGGTTGCCTTTGTGCACAGCACCATTGCTGATGATAAACGCAGCCGGCACAGCAATCTGTGGCTGGTAGCAACCGATGGTAAGTCGGAGCCGCGCCAGCTGACCTTTAGCGACGGGGATCGCAGCCCACGCTGGTCACCCGATGGCCGGCAGTTGGCTTTCATCTCTGGTCGGGGCGAGGGCCAGCAATTGCACCTGCTGCCTATGGCGGGAGGTGAGGCCAGGGCTATTACGTCTTTAAAGCAGGCCGGCCTTCGTGATTTTAGCTGGTCACCCGACGGCACCCAGCTACTGCTTACGCTTTCGGTGGATCCAGGGATTGACGATCCAACCGTAGCCAAAACCAACAGCGACGAGCCAAAAGCTGATGTCGTGGTGATTCGCCACGCGCTGTACAAAAGTGATGGCGGCGGCTACCTGAATGAGCGCCGCTCTGGCCTCTGGCTGCTGGATATCGCCACGCAGCAACTCACTCGCCTGACCGGCGATGCCCGCTGGCACGATCACTCGGCGCAATTCTCCCCCGATGGCAAACAGATTGTGTTTGCCTCCGATCGCAGTACCGATGCGCTGGAAGGCAGTATGCAGCAAGATCTGTTTGTCATGGATCTGGGCAGTGGCAGCGTCTCCCGACTGGATACCCTGCCCGGCCAGGCCAGCTCACCACTTTGGTCACCGGATGGGCGCGAACTCTTGTACCGCCATCAAGCCGACTACTTTGAGCCTGAGCAACTGGTCATCTACCGCTTAAGCGACGGTCACAACCGGCGCATTGCCAAGGACTGGGATCGCTCAGCCACCTCGCTGCACTGGCCGGAGCGGGGCCGGATAGTGATGGGGGCCGATCACCTGGGTTCACGTCCTTTGTTTGAGCTCAATTTACGTCGCGATCGGACCAGCATTCGCCTGAGCGAGCACGGCAGTGCGGGTAGCTTTAGTTTTGCTGCCAATGGTAAAGCTCTGAGCTACCTGTGGCAGGATGAGCAACAACTACCGGAAGTCTGGTTCCAGGATGGCAACAAAGCACCACGCCAACTTACCCGATTCAATCAGGAGCTGCTAAGCGAGCTGAAGCTGCAGCCATTGCAGTCGTTTTGGTTTGAGCACGAGCAAGGTCAAAGTCAGGGCTTTTTGCTCAAACCTGTCGGCTGGCAAGCCGGTCAGTCTTATCCACTGATCCTGAATATCAAAGGCGGCCCGGGTGGCATGTGGGGGCATCAGTGGTTCCATGAATTCCAGATGATGGCTGCCGCTGGCTATACGGTGGTCTTTACCAACTACCGTGGCAGTACCGGTTATGGCTATGCACACCAGAACGCAGTGCATGCTGACTACGGTGGGGTGGATTATCGCGACAATATCGCCGTGCTGGAACATGTGTTGCAGCAACACGACTGGCTGGACAGCTCCCGCCTGTATCTTACCGGCGGCAGCCACGGCGGCTTTTTAACCAACTGGATCACCACTCAAACCGATCGCTTTAAAGCCGCAGTGACCCAGCGCAGTGTCAGCAACTGGCTATCCGAAGCCGGCACCCAGCAGTATCCGCCAAATTCCATGCGTCGCGAGTTTGCCGGCACTATCTGGCAAAATTTCGAGCTGTATTGGGGCCGCTCGCCGTTGAAGTATGCCGATCGGGTCAGTACACCAACACTGATTATTCACAGCACCGAGGATCACATTACCCCGATTGGCCAGGGTGAAGAATGGTTTTACGCCCTGAAAGCCAATCAGGTGCCGGTGGAGATGGTGGTGTTTAAAGGCGAAGGCCACAGCCTGTCCAGAAATGGTACCCCAGTCAATCTGGTGGAGCGGCTGAAACGTATCCTGGAGTGGTTTGAACGCCATGGCGGCTAACCCCAGCGGTGCATGGAAGCACCGCCAGTGGATACATCATTAGAAGTGATGTCCTAACGACAAGTACCAAGATTCAGTCTGGCTGCGCTCATCACTTTGGGCGCGGCCATAGCCAAAGAACAAGGGACCAAGCGGACTATCCCAGCCCAGAAACAGGCTGCCAGCCCAAAGCCAGGTGTCGGTTTGCTGTGCCTGATTCAGATTCAATAAATCATCCTGCACCCGGCCCCGCTCAATCGAGCCACCGATATACCAGGGCATATTTAAAAACGACAACTGCGGTTGCGTCAGTTGATACTGGTAAACCAGGCTGCCAAAGCTGACGGTACTGCCATACAAATACTGATGAGGGTAACCAGACAGATTTAAAAAACCGCCCAGACTAAACTGCTCCAGAATCAGCGCAGGGTCATCACTACGATACCGCTGCCAGCGCCAGCGGCTATGCAGCCGATGCGCCTGCCAACCTTTGGCTGCCAGTACATCCAGGCTCAGAGTGCGACTGCTGCCACGCTCAGCGCCGGATCGATCCTGCAACCATTGCACTTCTGAGTGAAGCCGGATACCCCGACCTGGGAAGTTGATGTTATCCAATGTATCCCAGCGCCCCTGCAGCACAGGGCCATGCCGTTGATAGGAAATACGCTGACCAGCCACCGGATCACTGAGCGAACCCGGAGCACGGTAACGCCCCACACGCCTGGTCCAGCCACTGGCGACAGTAAGATGATCACTGGGATGCCAACCTGCCAGCATGGTGCTGATAAACTCACTGTGATTCAAATCACCCAACGAACGCCGATTTTCATCCTCCAGCACCTGGCGCTCACTGAATGCCGCCAATTTGCCACTGACAAACGTAGCCGGACTTATCACAGGCCAGTACAGCTCTGTGCTGATGAGCTTATCACTGCCTATGCCAAGCTCTGAATACCACTCGGCACCAAGCGGACTCAAATTGGTATACAGATAACTGGCGCCCAGCTGGTAATGATGTTTATTCTGAAAGTCATCCTCAAAGCGCAGGCGAAAATTCAGATAGCCTGGCCCCCAACTTTTCTCCTGCACCAGCACCTGCAACTCGGTGCTGTCATCGTCCAGAATAGTGAGCTGCTGTGACACCCGCTCAAATACATCCAGACCATACAAACGCCGGATACCTTTTTCCACCACCTGGCTATCGTAAATATCTCCCGGTTCAATGCCCAGTCGCTTCAGCAGCATACTATCCGCCAGTGTGGATTGATTGTGTAGCACAATCCGATCAATGGGTTGCTCAGGATTCTCGGATAAGCGATGCGTTAACAGCCATTGATGGTATGCTTCTGCCGGTACCGACAACTGCTGCAAAGCAGGAACTGCAGCGGCTGTCTGATAGCCAATCCCGGCTCCTACCATTAGACGCTCAAAGTCCAGTGTGCCAATGCCGCTTAGCTCTGGCTGCAGTAAGATATCGTGTTCGGATAATAAGGCCAGCTGCACGGCCAGTCCCCGTCGAACCAAAAAGTTGGTCAACTGTTCGGAGACACTAAACGCATCGGTCAGATCGTCTTTTTGCAGCAAAGGGGCATCAATGCTGACCGCGATAATCCGCTCAGCGCCGAGCGCTTTGGCTACATCTACCGGTAAGTTGTTGGCAACGCCTCCATCCACCAGGATGCGCTGATTGATTTCGAGCGGACTGACCACGCCGGGAATGGACATCGAAGCCTGCACAGCCTGAAGCAAGCTGCCCTCAGCCAGCACCACCGCCTCACCACTGACTAAATCAGCCGCCACCGCCCGAAATGGAATAGCCAATTCATTAAAATCCAGTTGATTGGCCTGCAGGCCATAAGCCCGTTGCAGCAATTCAGCCATGGCCTGACCATGCAGTACTCCTTTGGGCAGATGCACCCCATCGAGCCGCACCCCTAACTCCAGCTGGATCGGGTAAGCATCACGCTGTTGTTTGCGTCGTGATGGCATCTCATGCCGCTGCACCCGGTCCTGAAAGCCTTCACTCCAGGGTAGACCGGTTAAAATATCCTCAATCTGAGCAGGACTTTTGCCGCTGGCATACAAACCGCCGACAAAGGCACCGATGCTGGTACCAACGACCAGATCGACCGGAATTTGCTGCTCTTCCAGGTAACGGATCACACCCAGATGGGCGCCGCCGCGGGCGCCCCCCCCACCCAATACCAAAGCTACACAGGGGCGATCGATCACCATGTCGCATGGTTGAGGATCTAAGCGGGGCTCAGCAATACCTGCTAATGTCCAGGCACTAAGTACACAGCCACTCAACCAGCCGCTCCACACTCTTGTTTGATGCATCCAATACCCTTGCAACTTGTTAATAATGATTGAGTCCACCCCAACACCTTGCTAAGGTTACTAGAGACACAAAAATACCGACTTTGTGTCATAGACTGACCCGGGGCTGCTTGCTATGACATTATCTGTTGGCTGGACCACACTCTGTTTACTTTGCAGTTTCATCAGCTTGAATGCAACTGCCAACTCGTGGCAATTCTTTATCCAGGACCAAGATGGTCAGCCACTGGATGATGCCGTGGTAGAGCTCATTCCACTGGACCACCAACCATCAACCAGCCTGTCACCAACATTACAGGCCACTATCCGCCAACAGGGATTGAACTTTGTGCCTTTTGTATCCGCAGTTCAGGTGGGCACCGAAGTCGATTTTCCCAATCTGGACAGAACCCGTCACCATGTGTATTCCTTTTCAGCGGCGAAAGTGTTTGAAATTCAGCTCTACCATGATCGTCCCGAACAACCAGTGCTGTTTGATAAAGCTGGTATTGTCGCTCTTGGCTGCAATATCCATGACTACATGGAAGCTTATGTGTTTATTAGTGAGAGTCCGCTGCTAGCGGTCAGCGATAAGGCGGGCCTGGTGCAATTTCATCAGTTGACTGAAGGACGTTATCAACTAACTATTTGGCATCCATTCCAGCAACAGGAATGGATGCCGAAAGAGCTCAGCTACGATGGTGGCTCTGCCCAGCTGCAGTTTGCCGTGGAGGTCCAACACCGGCCGAAGCAACCCACCCCACAACGTGGTTTTGGCTCCTAGGCGATCACCCATGCTCAATTCGTTACGTCATCGCTTACTGCTGGTTATTATCACGCTGCTTGGCCTGCTGGCACTGGCCACTGCACTGGCCAGTCTGACTGCCATGAAACAAGACAGTCAGCAGCAAGCACATCAGGTATTGCAGGTTGGTGCCAATGTGTTCAGCCAATTACTGGCCGACCGATCTGTCCAGCTTGGCCAATCGGTACAGGTATTGGCGGCAGATTTTGGTTTTCGTCAGGCGGTAGCCACATCCGAGTCGGCCACCATTCAATCGGTGCTGGAAAACCATGGCAGCCGGATTGATGCACAATTGGTGGTACTACTCAGTCCGCAAGGCGACTTACTGGCCAGTACCCGCGATGAGCTGACCGAACACCAGCTCAGTGCACTGTTGCAGTCAGGCCAGCAAGCCCTTGCTGGCCTTCACAGCAGCATTTTACCGCTGGCAGGCCAAGCCTATCAGTTGGTTCTGGTCCCAGTACGGGCACCGAATGTTATTGCCTGGGTGGGTATGGGCTTTGTGTTGGACGATGCCCTGGCTTTGCAGTTAAAAGCCATCACCGGTCTGGATATCAGTTTTGTCCAGCACCAGGCCGGACAGGATCTACGCCTACTCACCTCCACCTTGGGCCAGCAAAGCCTGGCAGCCTTATTGCCCCATAACCAGGCTTTAACCGCCTTAACCGATGAGCCCTCTGCCAGCGAAGATCAGCGTTACCTGACGTTAAGCCGGCCACTGGAAGAAACAGGGCTGTGGGCCTTATTGCATTTACCAAACAGTCGCTGGCTGCAAAATTACCAGAGCATGCGCAGTCAGCTGCTCGGGATCTTTGGTGTTGCTTTAACCATAGCCTTACTGGTTGCTTTTTGGCTGGGCCGAAGCATTACAGAACCATTGCAAACACTGACCAACTTTGCCAGACAGTTGGGAGAAGGTAAAACCACCAGCACTTTGCCGCAAGCTCAGGGTGAAGTGGGAGTACTTAGTAAAACCCTGAGCCAGATGCAGCAACGGCTGGCCGAGCGGGAGCGTTTACTGATTGAGCAGGCCGAGCGAGACCCACTCACCGGCCTGTACAACCGAAGTGCGGCTGAATGCTGGTTACAACGTTACGCCAGCGAGCATGCTGGCGTCTTGCAGCTGCTGAACATCCGAAACTTCCGACATCTGAACGATGCCTTTGGCCTGGATACGGGTGATCAACTGCTGCAACGGCTGGCAGATCGCATCAGGCAACTTGAGCCACCGCCACTGTTCAGCGCTCGGGTTGGCGGTGATGAGTTTTTATTAGTGTACAACGAGCTACCCGCCACACTGACCCAATGGATAGCTTCGCTGCAAGCACCCTATCCACTGCAACAGAGCACCATCAGCCTGCAACTCTCTCTTGGCTATTATGAGTTTGCTGTGCATGAGACAGAGCCAGTGGTAGTCAGTACCTTGCTACGCCGCGTTGATATTGCCAGCGCTGCGGCTAAACAACTGAGTGAGGGTATGGCTGGTTATCAGGCAGGTCAGGATGAGCGCCACCTTCGCGAGCTGACCATTATTCAGGATTTGCCGGCGGCTCTTGCGACAGATAAACTCAGCATCTGCTATCAACCCAAAGTCTCACTGCAGCAAAAAAGCTGCTATGCTGCTGAAGCTTTAATCCGCTGGCAGCATCCAAGTCTTGGGTTTATCCCACCGGATGAGTTTATTCACTTAGCCGAACACAGCGGCCATATTCAATTGGTGACCGACTGGATGCTAAGCCGGGTGATTGCGCAGGCTGCACAGTGGCAGAGCACTCATCCAGGTTTAAAGCTGGCAGTGAATCTTTCGCCGGTGGATCTGATCGATGAGCGACTGCCAACCCGTATCCAACAACTGTTAGATCAGGCCAGAATGCCTCCTAAGATATTGGCATTGGAAGTCACCGAAGGTGCCGTGATGCAGAACCCGGAGCGGGCCATTTGGATTCTGCGTAAGCTGGCCGATCTTGGGATTGAGCTGGCGATCGATGACTTTGGTACCGGCCATTCATCATTGGCCTATCTGAAGCTGTTGCCGGTGCATGAAGTGAAAATTGATCGGGCTTTTATCAAAGACATTGAACACAACAGCGACGATGAACTGATTGTAGAAGCCGCCTGTCGGTTAGCCAAAGGCTTAGGGTTTCAGATCACCGCCGAAGGACTGGAAAACCGGGCAGGCCTTGCTAAATTGCAGGTGCTTGGTTGCGATACCGTTCAGGGCTATTATTTTGCTAAACCTATGCCCGCCGTTGACTTTGCCAACTGGCTGCAGCAATTTCAGCACACAGCTGCCAACTATTTCCAAAAGGACAGTGCATGAACAAAGCAGTGATCGGGTGTTTTCTTGTTTTCCTAACCCTGCCAGTGCAGGCCGGCAGCCGGGTACTGGCTACTGGAGGGGCAACGACCATTGAAGGGGCTGCTGGTGGCGGTATTGTGCCCTGGGCCGTGATCAACGGTTATGGCAGTGATGATGAGTGGAGTTTACAGGCTTTTGGCAGCCGGGTCGGTGTTGATGATTTCACCCTGCATTCAGCCGGTGTTGGGTTAAGTATTGATAATCGCTGGGAGCTCTCTTATGCCAGACAACAGTTCAAGCTTGATACCATTGGTGGACAATTACGCCAGGATATTGTTGGTATCAAATACCGCCTGACGGGACAGCTGCTGTATACCTCGCTGCCACAAATCAGTGTAGGCCTGCAATACAAGTATCATCAGGATTTTGAGTTACCCTCACTGGTGGGCGCCCGCTCCCGCAGTGGCGTTGATCTGTACCTGGCGGCCAGCACGGTCTGGCTGGATGTCATTGCAGGCCGTAACTTGCTGCTAAACGGCACGGTGCGGGCTACTCAAGCCAACCAGACGGGTTTGCTTGGTTTTGGCAACGCAGAGAATCAGCGTCATCAATTGATGTTTGAAGGCTCGGCAGCTCTGCTGCTCACTCATCAGCTAGCCGTAGGGGTTGAATTTAAGCAAAAGCCAAATCGACTGGCATTTGCCGATGAGCAGCACTGGCGCGATGTGTTTGTCGCCTGGTTTGTTAACCCTAATCTGTCAGTCACCGCGGCTTATGTCGATTTAGGCGACATTGCTGGCCTGCCCTCGCAACAAGGGTGGTATCTTGCTTTAGAAGGAAGCTGGTAATGAAGTCACTGCTTATTGTACTGAGTTCGACCCTGCTACTGTTAGCGTGCAGTCAGACACCTCAGTCTAGCTTATATCAACAACTGGGCGAAGAAGCCGGCATCACTGCAATTACGGATCACTTGCTGCATCACATTGAGCATGACCCATTGATCGTGCAGCATTTTCGCGATACCGACATTCCACGCTTCCGGCGTTTATTGATTGAGCAACTGTGCGAGCTATCCGGCGGTCCCTGCATCTACAGCGGAGCCACCATGGAAGAAAGCCATACCGGCCTCAACCTAAATACCCGGGATTTTGATCGCTTGGTTAATCACCTGATCAGTGCCATGCAGCAAGAGGGCATTCCTTATGGTGTACAAAACCAGTTGCTGGCGCTACTGGCACCGATGTACCCGGAAGTGGTAGGTCGCTAGCTGGTTGTTTTATGGCTGGCGAACCAGCATAGCGGCTAAACGACGGCTAATCGGAGCAAAAATAAGTACCAGTGGAAAAGCACAGGCATGGGCGACCAGATAGGCTTTAAGCCAGGTTTGCATAAAACCGGTAAACCAGCCGAGATTGAGCAATGTTAAAATACCGGACATTAAAAAAGCCATAAAGCCAGACATAATAAAAGCAAAGATCAGTGGCTGAAGTTTCACCGAGAACATAAGGAGACCCTAATTAAAAAAACGGATTATAACGCAGAAGTTTTGGCAACGATACAGCAGTTTCTGCCAGCAGCCTTCGCTTGATACAAGGCTTTATCAGCATGTTGTAACAACTCAGTCAGGCTTTGCTGAGGCTGAAGCTCCGCGATGCCAACGGATAATTCAATCGGTAGTGTCTTAGTGCGATAACTCATAGGATGGGATGCCAGCTGCTGCTGAATACGTTCGGCCACTTGTACAGCCTCAGTAGCTGCAATGTCAGCCAGCAAAATGACAAACTCCTCACCACCGTAGCGAGCAAATAAATCGTAATTGCGCAATTGCGACTGGATATGCTCGCAAATAAACTGCAAGGCCTTGTCGCCAGCCAAATGGCCATGAGCATCGTTTAATTGTTTGAAGTGATCAATATCCAGCATCAATAAACTACAGGCGGCGCCAGTTCTTTGCTGATGTTTCAAGACTTTGCCAGCCTGCTGCATAAAGTAACGCCGATTGGCTATGCCGGTGAGTACATCGGTGTTGGCCTGGTTTCTTAGCAGCTGCTCTGCTTGCTGCAGAGCGAACTGCAGGCGCTTTTGCTCGGTAATGTCCTTTGCATGCAGTAAAATGGCACCTTGCGCATTGCATTGCTCCGACATCAAATACCAGTGACCAGTTACAGTATCCGCCTCAAAAATCCGAAACGGCACACTGCGCCTACGCTGACCAGCGTACAACAACCAATCATCCAGATCGGTGGTTTCGATAAGTAAGCCTGACTTTTGCTGATGGCAATGACGGATAATGTTAGCAAAACTCATACCTGTGAGCTGCTCCAATTCAATGGCAAAAATCTCCGCTAATGCCGGGTTGGCAAATACCAGTTGGTCTTTTGCATCAAAAACACCGTAGCCATCGCCACTGTTGTACAAGAAATCAACCAGCATTTTATGCATCTGGGCCGCCGTTGTTGCATAAAAATCAAACTCTGCATCAATACTAGCTTACGGTGGGTAAAGCAGTTAGGATCATGCCAAACAATCATTGCACGAGGCATTTGTGACCAACAACGCCGCTTATCTTGATGCAGGATCCGTTGGCGATGCGGATCTAAGCCCATTGCAGCAATTACCACTGCAGTTGACCTTATACCCCAACACAGGCCCTAATCAAGTGTTGACCAGGTTGCACGGTTGCCAAATCGCTATCGTTAATAAGGTGGTACTAGACAGCGCAGTGCTCAGGCAACTACCCGAGCTACGTTATATCGCCGTGACTGCCACCGGCACCAACAATATTGATCTGGCCGCAGCAACCGCTGCAGACATCAAGGTTCAGAATGTCGATAACTATACCAGCGCTTCAGTAGCGCAACATGTCTTTGCCCTGTTACTGCATTTCACCAACCAATGCACAGCGCATCACCAGAGTGTCCAACAAGGGAGCTGGAGCAAAAGCGCACATTTTTGCCTGCTGGAGCAGCCAATGCAGGAATTGGCAGGTCAAACCATGACCATCGTCGGTTACGGTGCCCTTGGTCAGGCCACAGCTCAGCTGGCCCGGGCTTTTGGTATGCAGATCTGTATTGCTGAGCGACCAGACGCTGCCAGTTGCCGTCCGGGGCGAACCCCCTTTCGGCAAGCACTGGAACAAGCTGATGTGCTGTCGTTGCACTGCCCACTCACAGCAGATAATCACCACCTGATTGGCGCTGAACAGTTAGCCTGGTTAAAACCAACAGCCATACTGATTAATACCGCCCGTGGTGGCCTGATAGAGCCTGCTGCTCTACTGAGTGCTTTGCAGCGGAATAAGCTGTATGCTGCAGCTCTGGATGTCTTGGAACAAGAACCCCCGGCCAGCACCCACCCACTTTTGCAAGAGTCTCATTCCAGATTGCTGATAACACCCCATGTGGCCTGGGCAACCCGGGCTGCACGCAATCGCCTGATTGCGAGCACTGCCAGCCAACTTTCCCATTGGCTTAAGAATCAAGCCGGATAAAGCTGTACAGCATCCATAATCTGACGCACAATGACCACAACAAATTTATGACACCTGCTTGATTCTTTATGCATGCTGCTTTCATTCTGCTGCTGTTACTTTTTCTGAGCTATGGCCCTGCTTTTAGTGCCACTCCTAGTGCCACTCCCGAGTTCAGGCCCTCCCTGATCCGTCAGGCTCCCGAGCAGTTCCTTGAGCAAGCCATGCAGCAACCTGCTCCTAACTCCAGCAGTTACTGGCTGGAGCTTGCTTATGCCCAGCTGTTACTGAACCAAAGAGAAAGTGCTTTAGTGAACATTGAGCAAGCCATTGCATTGGCGGTGCTGCTGGATGATCAGCCGCTGTTTCAAGCCCAGCTCTACCATACCAAAGCCGAAATTTATGGCCGCTTATATCGCAATACTGAACTGGGTATTGAAGCCTTGCAGCAAGCCTTGCAGTGGCTGGAGCCTTTGCAGGATGAGCGGGCCCGCAAAGAGAAAAACGAGCTGTATGAAAGTCTGGCTCAGGCTCATTTGCAAAACAGCGACTACGCGCAAGCAATCTTTTATGCCGAAAAGAGCCTGGCTGAAGCCATGTTGCCCCAACAGGAAATGAATGCACACTTCCTGCTTGGGCGTTTGCATCTGCAAATGAACCGGATCAATCAGGCTTTTTCTCACTTTCAATCCACCTTAACACTCGCGACCCAGTTGGAGGCTTATCATGCCTACCCACTGGTCCAGTTACGTTATGGTATTGGCTACCAGAAAATGGGGCTACCCGAGCAAGCTCTGCAGGCCTTCCTGCAAGCAAAGGAAGGCTTTAGCAACTATCAACGTGAACGTGCTTACATCAATAGTTTATTAAGGGTAGCTAGTGTTCAGTTGGACCAGAATTGGCAGGATGAACAAACCTATGCTTATCTGCAAGAAGCGCTGCAGCTCAGCCACCAACATGGTGATGCTTACAGCATCGCCGAGAGTAAGTTCTATCTTGGCCAGTGGTATCAGCTTCAGCAACAACAAGCACTGGCGTATGATTATTTTGAGCAAGCTGTCAGCATTGCCACTCAGATTAACAGCCATAGTCTATTAAACCAGGTACAACTTATCCTGGCCGAAAGCCTGCTCCAGCAACAAGAGTTTGAACGAGCCAAATCGCTGTTCCAACAGCTGACCATTGAGCCAGAGGATCACAGTCAGGCTTTATTTCTACGCTACCGCTATGCAGAGCTGGCGGCAGAACTGGCGGCCTGGCAACAAGACTGGCAGCAAGCTTTTCACTACAGCCAATTGGCCCGGGCGCTGCGCTTTGATGATTTGCGGGAACAGTATCAGTTGAAGCTAGACTACTTGCATCAAGGTACCCCAGCAGCTGCAATGGTAGACTCTCATCCAGCTTTTCTACCAAGCTATTGGCTGATAACAGTGACTGCAACGTTGCTCTTGCTGGTCGTGGTACTTGGCCGGTTTGGATGGCAACACCGTCAGCGGCTTACTCCGAATCAATTGATTTTCTCCAGGCAATGGATTCAGTTCAGTGAAAAACTGGTGGCGGAACAACGGCAAAAACTCCCCTTACAGTTGATGGCCGTTACTTTAAGGGGCTGTCAGCAATACAAGCAACGCCATGGTGAGGTTCAGCTGCGCCAGGCATTGATCAGTTTGCTACAAAGTTTGAATTTTCCTGAAATTATCCAGGTGACCATTCACAGCGACGTTCTTTGGCTTGGGCTGAACTGCCCAGATGACCAGCTACCAGCACTGGAACAAAAAGTATTGCTGCACTTAGGGCAGCAGCGCAAAGCTCTCAAACCCATCCCTCAGTTGCAAACCCTGGTATTGCCATTGCAGGCTATGTTGGGTGAGCCTTTTAAAGCCCAACACCTGCAAGCGCTGCGTGAAGCAGTCTGGTTAAGCTGGTATCTGGCTGAGCAGCTTAATCCAAGTGACGATAACCTCTATCTGCAACTAAAGGTACTGGAGCAACGCCCCTGCGAGTGGATGGCAGAAAATATCCGACAAGACTTACTCAATGCATTGCAACTTGGCAGCATCGAACTCTGGCAGCAGCAACGCTTGCTCAACCCCAGTATTAAAGAGCTCATCGAATAAGGTAAGTGATAGCATGGCAAGCCTGACGCAATTTTAGCCTGCAAACAAACGCAATGCCTCGGGTAAGTGGAATACTTTGTCTGTGTTATTAACTGGACAATACCAGCCTAGCTCAACTGCCTGAAGGGCTAAGGTATCAGCCGCTGAGTGCGCATTACCATAGCGCGGATCTCCCATCACAGGGTGGCCAGCAGCAGCAAAATGGCGACGAATTTGGTGCTTGCGCCCGGTCAGCAAGTCTACTTTTAGCCAGCTAACCCCACTTTCCAGCTGTTTGTATACAACAAACCGTGTCACACAGGCTTTGCCATCCAACATCAGTGTCAGTTCGCCCGCATTTTTAAGCGCATCGGATAACCGCCCTTGCACCGCCACATGATAGAGCTTCTTGATCTGACCGCGCTGAAACTGCTGGCTTAAACTGGCAGCAGCCGCGGCATTGTGAGCCACCAAAAGCAAGCCACTGGCTTCCCGATCGAGCCGATGCACCAGATGCACTGGCCGCTTTGTTTGCAACTCAGCCTGTCGCAGCAAAGACAGATGATCACCAAAGAGGCTGCCTTGCGACAACACACCAGCCGGTTTCCACCAGACAGAATAGGCACGCTGATCCAGCAATAACTGGCTGTGCCCAGCCGAGCGTTGCAGGATTTCCGCATCATAATGCAGCGCCAGCGTCTGGCCAGGGAGTAATTCAGCTTGCGCCCGACGCAGTCGCTTTTGCTTTTTTCCCTGTTGCAACCAGACGGCGCCTTTTGCCATCGCATCTTTCAGCCGGCCTTTGGATAATACTGGCACTTGTTCGGCTAAGAACTGTATCGCAACAACTTTTTTCTCGATATGCCAGCTACGGCTTAGCTTGGTCACCTTGGTTCCTTCTAGTTCAGCAGGGATTCATGCCTTTCACTCTATACCTAGTATTGTACGCAAGAGAGAAAGGAAGGAATAGCCATGAAGTTGCTACTAAGTGTCTTGCTGTTAATCACTGCCTCCAGCCTCGGTGCTGAACAACCTGTCAGTACCACCCTGGAACAACGTGGTACTGCCGAATCCGAAGCCATGGATGAAGCAACCGGCTTGGTCAGTGCACAAAGTTACAGTACCGATGTCTGGTTTCATCGCCTAGAGTTGGAGCTCAGTGGTGATTTCAATAACAACGGTTTTTATCATCAGCTCTACCTGAAGTTCGATGCAGACACCAACAGGTCCAGCCTGCCTGTTTGGGCCGAGTTTAGCCTGCAACGGCCAGGCCGGGCGGAGCAACTGTTTCATATTAGCTCGATTTTCACCCTGTATCGCCAAAGCCGACATGACTGGTTTGCCATTGATACCACTCTGGAGGCACACTATCCGGCCGGCTATTACGATCTGATCATTCGGCTGTATGATGCCAGTACCGGCTGGTTAGTGGCTGAAATCTCTGGCTATGACGAGCTCATTCTGGCTGATTTGCCACTGGAAGATTATCAACGCGATCAACAGGTACTGACCGTGGTAGAAAGCTACGGCGGAAGCCTTGGTATTTTTGGCCTGTTAGGGCTAAGCTTACTGCTTTGGCGGCAGCAATCAAAAAGGTGCAAGTGACCAAGATTACAACGTATTTTTTCTGGTTTTGGCTGTTAGCATGTGTTGCCGTCCCGGCATTTGCCAGCATGCAACTGCAACGAGGCAGCAGTCAGGATGGTGAGTTGCACTACCACTATTCCTGGCACCAGCAAGGGCAACCCGTTAATTTTTCATTTCAACTGCCTGAGCAGAGTGTGCACCAGCATATAAGCAGTTTTCGCCGCTACTCGCCTCAACTGGAACATACGCTGATGCGTCAGGCCCTGCAACAGGAGTTAGGCAGGCAAAACATAGCAGGCATTCAGGTGGAACTGCCACCAACTGGCTTCCCATTGCCACTGAAGGTAACAGCCAGGCACGCTGCAGATGCTCGTGTATTGCAACAACAGCTAACAGCGCATCTGCAGCAAGCCAGACAAGATTACTTGCAGCGTATTTATCATACCGAGCTGACACTAAAGCCCAATCGTCGGGTGATTATGATCGACCATCCGCGCATTGTCGCCGATGCTCTGCATGATTTACTGCCGGTTGCAGCTGCCCTGCAGCAAAAATTCCCCTACACTACCACCCGGGAAATTAGCCAGTTCTTACTGGACTGGTTGCAGCGGATCCCTTATCAGGAACTGTACGATCGAAATATGAGCTCCGCTGCAGGCTTCTTGCCCCCTCTACAACTCATTCAGCAACACCGGGGCGACTGTGATAGTAAAGTGGTGCTGATGGCAGCTCTACTGCGCTTGCTGTTACCCGATGTACCCCTGGTTATCGTGTATTTACCTGAGCACGCGATCATTGGCATAGGGATGCAGAGTCAAAGTAGTGACCAACAGCTAAGATTGGACGGGCAAAACTTTGTACTGGCCGACCCAACCGGGCCGGCCTTACAACAGGTAGGTGAGATTGCTAAGCATTATCAGCTGTATCTGCAACCTGGTATCGTCAATTACCGTAAACTATAAATTTTCTTCTGCAAAAGACGCCAGCCGACTGCGGACCACGCCATTTAAATTAATGGTGGCACTGCCCGGGAAATTTTTGAAACGTTCAACAATATAGGTTAAACCCGAAGTCACAGCAGTCAGGTAGTTGCTGTCTATCTGGCTGAGGTTGCCGGAGCAAATCAACTTGGTCCCCTCACCACAGCGGGTGATAATGGTCTTGAGCTGAGCTGCACTTAAGTTCTGACACTCATCCAGAATCACTATGGCGTTCTGAATGCTTCGGCCACGCATAAAATTAACCGATTTGAACTGAATATTGGCTTTATCCATGATGTAACCCACACTGGCATGGGGATGCTCATCAGTTTTGTGTAATACCTCCAGCGAGTCGGTAATGGCCGCCAACCAGGGCGCCATTTTCTCTTCTTCTGTACCGGGCAAAAAACCTATCGACTCGGCAATTTCCGGGGTATTGCGCGTCACAATTACTTTGTCGTATAGCCCCTTTTCAATCACCAACTCCAGGGCAGCCGCCAGTGCAATCAGGGTTTTCCCACAACCCGCCGGGCCTGTCAGGATCACCAGGTCCATGTTGGGATCCAACAAAGCCTCCAGCGCCATGGCCTGATAAATATTTTTGGGAGTAATCCCCCAGGCATGTCGGTGCATCATGCGCTCATAGCCTAAATCCCGAACCCGAATTTTCTGCTCATTGATAGCAACCACCTGGCCGGCGAAAGACTCCGCTTCATCGATTAGAAATTCGTTGATATAGGCATCCGGCAGCAATTGCCGCTCCAGCAAGTGCAAGATATCACGATCTTTTTGTTCGGTCTGACACTCTTTTACCTGCCCCCAGAACTCACCCGGAAACCGGTAATAACCTTTGTACAAAAAGCGAACATCGTCTATCAACTGGTCGGTACGGTAATCCTCCACCAGCTTTAAACCAGCTCCTTTGGCTTTAAGCCGCATATTAATGTCTTTGGTCACCAGAATGACTTTTTGCGGACTACGCTCACGCTGCAAATACAAAGCCGTATTGATGATCAAATGATCATTTTCGCCACCGGGCAGGCCGGGTAACTCATCTTTTAAGTGGTGATCATTGATGATGGTAAGATGACCCGATATTTTCTGCTCACCATGCAATGGCAAAGCCACCCCATGCAGCATTTGCTCCGGGCTGGCATCCCGCAGTACATCCTCCAATGCCCGAATGGCCACCCTTGCATCCCGGCTGACATCTTTATTGCGGTCTTTGATATGATCCAGCTCTTCGAGCACGGTCATTGGAATAACGACATCGTGTTCCTGAAAATTTAAAAACGCAAACGGCTCATGAAGAAGTATATTGGTATCAAGCACATAAATTTTCTTACTTCGTTTTCTCACCATGAAAATCTCCTTGAGGGCACACAGGCTGCAAGTAAGCTTCTGATTAAGGATAGTGCAAGCTGCTAAGAGCGCTGGCAATTCTCAGTTCAACCGCACAAAAAAACAGCAAACAGTCGATGACAAGTCTAAGACAACCGCATGACCACTGCATGACAACGTGCAGTATGCCAGCTGAAGATGCGAGTTTCCGGGTGCAGAACAGCCCATTTCCCTGTACCATAGCGCCCCCTGTTCGTTACTGGATACATCATGTCGTTTGCTTTAGGTCAGCGCTGGATCAGCGAGAGTGAGTCCGATTTAGGTTTAGGGACGGTAGTGGCATTGGATGATCGCACCGTCAGCATTTTATTTCCTGCCAGCGGCGAGCAACGTTGCTACGCCAGACAACAGGCTCCTCTGTCGCGTATTCGCTTTTTAGCCGGCGACAGGGTACGCAGCGCTGAAGGCTTCGAGCTGACCATCAGCCAGGTTGAAGAAGTGGCTGATACTCTGGTGTATCACGGTATTCGTAACGACAATCAGCAGCACACGCAACTACGCGAAATCCTCCTCGACCACTTTTTGAGCTTTAGCCAACCACAAGACCGTATGTATGCTGGTCAGATAGACCGGCTGGAAGCCTTTAGTCTGCGCTATCAAAGCCAGCAACAGTTGCATCGGTTACAACAGGATCCGTTGCGGGGGCTAGCGGGAGCTCGCATTAGCCTTATTCCGCATCAGCTTTTCATCGCTGAAGAAGTCGCCAAACGTCATGCTCCGCGTGTCATGTTGGCCGATGAAGTCGGTCTGGGTAAAACCATAGAGGCAGGACTGATCCTGCACCAGCAACTGATCAGCGGCCTGGCTCAACGCGTCCTGATTCTGGTACCTGAGTCACTGCAGCACCAGTGGTTGGTAGAAATGCTGCGCCGTTTTAATCTGACAGTCGCCATCTTTGATCAAGAGCGTTGTGAACAAAGCGCTCTCGATCAACAAAATCCTTTTGAAACAGCCCAGATCGTATTATGCAGCATGGAATTTTTGAGCAACTCGCCCGAATGGCTGGCGCAAGCGGAGGCTGCCTCCTGGGATTTGTTGGTGGTCGATGAGGCTCATCACCTGAGCTGGGATGACGTAGCACCCAGCCTGGCTTATCAATGCGTAGCCAAGCTGGCAGCGCAGATCCCAGGCATTATCTTGCTGACAGCCACCCCGGATCAATTAGGCCACCGCAGTCACTTTGCCCGCTTGCAGTTGCTTGATGCCGATCGTTTTTATGATTATCAGGCATTTTTAGAGCAAGAAACACATTTCCAACAGATAGCGACATTAGCCGAACAGCTGTTACAGCAGGACCCGCTGTCAGCTGCAACGGCAGCAGGCCTACAGCAACTGCTGCAGGATCCCAGCTTAACTTTACCACTGCAACAACTGCAACTTACAGGGCTTGAGTCATCAACACGGTCACAACTGCAACAGCAAATTCTGCAACCACTGCTGGATCGTCACGGCACAGGGCGTATCCTGTTTCGCAACAGTCGCCGCACCATCACCGGCTTTCCAAAACGCACCCCCTGTTTTATCGGGCTTGATATGCCAGCTGCCTATCAAGACAGTGCAGAGCAACTTCGGCAAACTACCGTTGCATCCAAAGAACTTGAAGCCCTGCTCACGCCTGAGCGTTTGTACAGTCGACAGCATCCAGGCAGTACCTGGTCCGAGCTTGACCCACGGATAGATGCCTTAATCCAGCTGCTGAAACAGCATAAAAAAGATAAGTTCCTGCTTATCTGCGCCCATGCAGAAACCGCCATGGAGCTGGATAAAGCCTTGATGCAACGCGAAGGCATTCGCGCTGCAGTTTTTCATGAGCGCATGAGTATACTGGAGCGGGATAAAGCAGCAGCTTATTTTGCGCAGCAGGATTACAGCGCACAAATATTGCTGTGTTCAGAAATTGGCAGTGAAGGCCGCAACTTTCAGTTTGCGCACCATTTGGTGTTGTTTGATTTACCGCTGAACCCGGATTTGCTGGAACAACGCATTGGCCGGCTGGATCGGATTGGCCAACAGCAAGACATTCTGCTGCATATTCTGTACTTCAAACAATCGGCTCAGGATTATCAACAGCAATGGTATCATCAGGTACTCAATGCGTTTGCTCATACTTGCCAGACTGGTGCAGCCGTGTTTCAGCAAACCGCGGACTTATTCTGGTCCTTACTACAAACACCAGGCTGGCAACCTGAGCAATTGGCTGACTGGTTACGCCAAAGCACAGCGCTGCAACAGCAGCTGCAACAGCAGTTAGAACAAGGTCGCGATCAACTGCTGGAACTAAACTCATCGGGAGGGGCCCGTGCCGGTTTGCTCAGTCAGCAGCTGGCCAAACAGGATAACCAGCCTGATCTTGCTCTTTTCATGTGTCAAAGCTGGGATCAATTGGGTGTTCAACAGGAAGAGCGCTCCGATACTTGTCTGATCCTGAAACCATCCGAACAGCTGGAAGACAGTTACTGTCCTGGCTTGCACGAAGATGGCATCAGTATTACCTTCGACCGTGCTACAGCACTGGCTCAGGAAGATATTCAATTCTTAAGTTGGGATCACCCAATGGTGCTAAGCACCTTAGATTATTTGACAGAACAACAGCGCGGTAATAACAGCGTCGCTTTGCTGCACAATCCGGCCTTGCCAGCTGGCAGTTGGTTTTTGGAGTTAATCTATCTGGTTGAAGCGACTGCACCCGCTAAGCTGCAACTGGGACGCTACTTACCCGTAACTCCTATGCGTTTGCTACTGGATCCTCAGGGACGCGATCTAGCCAAAGCCGTGTCATTTTCCCAACTGGAGAAGCAACTGGCACCCCTCGCCAGACAGGGGGCGGCAAAAGTTGTCAAAGCACTGCGTAAACAGCTCGATAATAGCCTGTCTCAAGCTGAACAAATAGCACTACAACAACTTCCTGCTATTCAGCAGCAAGCTCAGCACTGCATGCAACAGGCCTTAGGCGCCGAAGTTGAGCGCTTACAACAGCTACGGCAGGTGAACCCAGCCGTGCGGCTGGAGGAAATTGCTTTTTTGCAACAACAGCAGACGGACCTTTGCCACTACATTGCTAAAGCACGCTTAAAGCTCGATGCCATCCGTTTGGTGATCGTCAGTCATGATAAACCCTAGACCAGCATGCTGATTGACTACCAACCACCACTACACCCTTATTTGGAGATTCTCTACCAGGATGATGACATTCTGGTACTGAATAAGCCGAGTGGCCTGTTATCGGTACCGGGCAAGGCTCCTGAGCACCAGGATAGTTTAAGCTGGCGGGTACAACGGGTGTTCCCGACCGCCCGGGTTGTGCACCGGCTTGATATGGCGACCTCTGGGCTGGTTGTCATGGCCATGCACTTGCAAAGTCAACGCCATTTAAATCGCCAGTTTGCTGAGCGGCAGGTGCAAAAACGCTATATTGCCTGGATAGAAGGCTTGTTAGCGGTGCAAACAGGAACCATTGAAGTGCCCCTTATTTGTGACTGGCCAAAACGGCCACAACAAAAAGTGTGCTTTGTGCAGGGGAAAAAAGCCTGTACCCACTTTCAGCTGCTGACACAGACCAATACAGCTAGCAAAGTTGCACTGATCCCTGTAACGGGCCGCTCCCACCAGCTACGGGTACATATGCAATGGCTTGGCCATCCGATCGTGGGTGACAAATTTTACAATGACCATGCGCTTCCTGCCAAGGAGCGGTTGTTACTTCACGCAGAGTCACTGCAGTTTTATCACCCAAATCACGGCAACTGGCTTCGGTTTCATAGCGACTGTCAATTTTAGCGGTATCCAAATACAAACCCCACTGCCAACAAGGTGAAAAGATGCTACACTTAGCGCATTTTGTTAACCTGGGGTTCAGCTTGTTTGCTTAAGATAGCTATGACCATCAGAAACTGTCGTTTTTAAGGATTTGTCTGCATTATTTACGGGATTGGTTTGTTAAATAAGCATTTTCCCTATAAAATTGGCAAGTAAGACTTCACCTAAAGGAGAATTGGATGAAACGTAAAATTTGTTCAGTAGCTGTTGCTGTTGCTTTGCCAATGATGGCTGGTACAGCTTACGCTAATACCCCATCAGCCGCAGAGCTGCAAGAGCGTATGTTTGGCTCAGTATTCGCTGAATACTACATGCCGGATCGTAAGAAAACCCGTGATGTGGAATGGGATTATCTGACCCGTGGACCAGGTGTTGGTCTTGAGCTTGGTTACCGTTTTGATGAGAACTGGGCTGTTCGTGTTGAGTATGCTCGTCAGCGCCTGAAAAACAAATTAACCAGTGATCGTGTAACTGGCAATCGTGTTGGTATTGATGCCATGTACCATTTAACTAACTCTAACCTGTATCTGGTTGGTGGTTACAAACATTTTGATATGCATCATTCTGATGCACTGAATGTTGGTATTGGTTACCGTGCTTTTTTGAACGAAAACTTAGCCTTTTATGCTGAAGCAAATCGGTACCAAGAGCTGAGAAAGAGTGGCTTTGCTGATGCAGGTCTTAAAGCAGGCCTTACTTATGTGTTTGGTAGCTCATCTGCTCCAGCTCCAACGCCAGCTCCAGCTCCAGCTCCAACTCAGCCAGCAGTGGTTGACTCAGATGGTGATGGCGTACCAGATCATCTAGATCAGTGCCCGAACACCCCTCGTGGCCACAAAGTTGATGAGCGTGGTTGTACTGTGTATCAGGAAGTTGAGCAACGTGTCGGCAGTGCAGAAATCCGCGTTCTGTTTGCATTCGACTCTGCTGAAGTATCCCGCGAGCAACGTGCTGATGTTGCCCGTCTGGCTGACTACCTGAAACGCTACCCAACAGCGACTGTTGAAATTGAAGGTCACGCCTCGCGCATTGGTGCTGCTGATTACAACCAGCGTTTGTCAGAGCGTCGTGCCCGTGCCGTTGCAGATTTGCTGGTGAACACCCATGGTATTGAGCGTTCTCGTATCAGCACAGTAGGTTACGGCTTCAGTCGTCCTCGTATGGAAGGCGCTACTCGTGAAGCGCATCGTGCCAACCAGCGCATTGAAGCTCTGGTAACAGCACGCATCAAAGAGCCTGTAATGCGTTAATCGCTGGTCTCTTGCATAAAAAAACCGCTGCCAGTCAGCGGTTTTTTTTAACTTTTTTTTCTGCTGGCCGATACAAGGGACTCTGACCCATCACCCAGCTGGAGCTACAGATGCAATTCTTTGGTTTCGTAGCACTGCTTTTGTTGTTATTACCCGGCCTGACGGCAGCAGCAGTAACCCAATCAAATTGGCTGCAGGCTGATCTGCAGCATTACCTGCCCGACTGGGAACTGCACCTCATTGGCGAAGCCTCAGACAGATTACTGGTAATACATCGAGAAGCCATGACACCTTACCAACAAGGCACGCTGGTGTTATTACCGGATCCAAGCCAGCACCCGGCTTCCCCACGCCAGATCAACTTTCTGCGGCATGCAATGAATCAGCATGGCTGGTCAACCGTTGCTGTCCTGCCCAACTATCCGGCCCTTGCAAACACAGCAGCAGATAGTGACGATGGCGAAACACTCTCTCTGTTCCAACAACAATTGCAATTGGTGTTAAGCCAGCAAGCCTGGCAAGCTGGCCATCTGGTGATCCTGGCACAAGGGCAAAGCGGCTATCTGCTGAGCCAACTGGATTGGGCCCAGCAACCCAGGCAACCAGAAGCGCTGGTCTTCCTTAGCAGTTACCATATGGATCCAGCCAGTAACCGCGAGCTGGCACAACGCATCTCACGGCAGACGATACCGGTGCTTGACTTAGCACATCACCGTGATTACCTGCATATCACCAGCACTTTCGAACTTCGCCGCCAGTGGAGTCATCGGCATGCCAACTTATTATATCGTCAGCGCCTGATAACAGGACATGCCGAGCTGGAAACCACACAACAAGTCATGTATAAAGAGGTGTATGGCTGGCTCAGCTATCTTGGTCTATAATCTGTAACGAGCTCCCCTCCATGCATTCTTTTGGTATCTACAATGAAAAATACAACCCGAACTCTATTAACTTTGGCAGGACTTGGTCTGCTGCAGGCCTGTTCTGCCCCTACGCCTGTCGTAGTGGCGCCAGTTGAAGTCATTCCTGAACCTGTTAGCAGTGTTGGCAGCACAATGACACTGATGGAACAGGCTCATGTCTGCCATGATGAAGCAGAAACCCGTCGCCTGGCTGCCAGCTCGCAGTTACGGGCTATGGCTCGTTATCTTGCGGAGCTCCTCCCCACCGATCAATGCACTATTTATGCAGTGACCAGTGAGGTTGTGGTGCTGGAGGAGGGCGAAGGCTATCGCAAAGTTGCTTTGGAAAGTTCGGAGGTATTCACTTTCGACAATTATCTGCTGCCCGCAGCAGCTACCGCTGCTCAACCTTCCCCTGCTCTACCTGCAGTATCCTGCTGCTGATCCAGCCGGCTGTTTAACCGGGCTACCTGTTGCTGCAGCGCTGTCAGCTGCTGCAGCAACTCAGTGTGATGGTCTTCTTGTTGCTGATGATCTTCTTTTCTGGTTTCATTGGTCATAATCTCTAGAATCACCCCCACCATCATATTGAGGAAAATAAAGGTCGTCAGAAAAATAAACACGATGTAGTAAATCCAACTGAGTGGATACACCTCCATGGTGTCGTACATCACATCGGTCCAATCTTCAAACGTTGCTACCCGGAACAGGGTTAGCATCGAAATCGCAATGTCCCCCCAAAGAAACTCATCAATATGAGCAAAAAAGATGGAGCCAACCGCGGCAAAAATATAGAAAATGATAAACATTAACAAGGCGATATAGCCCATCTTTGGAATGGCTTTGAGCAGAGCATTGATTAAAAAGCGCAGCTCCGGCACGATCGACACCAGGCGTAGAACCCGTAATACCCGTAGCAACCGGCCAATGACCACCATCTCACTGTCAGGTAGCGGAATTAAACTGGCCACCACGATCAAGGTATCAAACAGGTTCCAGCCATCATAAAAAAAACGCTTTTTCTGCTCAGCCGATAAAAAACGGATGCTGATTTCAACCAGAAAGAATAGGGTAATCGCTACGTCAAGCACGCTAATGCTCTGCTCCAACCAGACGGGTAAGCGATAGGTTTTTGCGCCTACAGCCAGCGCAGCAATCACAATAACCGCAATCACAAAGCCCTGAAAATAACGACTTTGCTCAATAATTTTCAAACGTTGCAACCAACTGGCATCCATCTGCATGCACGCTACCTCTGAAAAATAAATGATGAAAAAGAGATCAACGCGAACGGCGTTGCTTGATCAACGCATAAGCTGCTTGTATCTCCTGAGCTTTTTGTTTGGTCAACTCAAGCATTTCTTTTGGCATCCCCTGGGCGATCAATTTATCCGGATGATGCTGCGCCATTAATCGTTTGTAAGCTTTCTTCAACTCAGCTTCACTGCAGCTGTCAGACACCCCCAGTAAGGCGTAAGCATCTGCCAGACTTGAGACTGATTGCTGTGTACTGCGCCCCTGGTGACGCCGGTGAGTAAAACGGGCCTCGGCTTCATAACGACCAAGGATCTGCTCAAACTGCAGTGCTGAAAAATCCAGTTGCTCTGCCATTTGACGCAAAATCGTACGCTGCACAGGGCTTACTTTGCCATCAGCCAGTGCTATCCCCAGCTGTATCTCTAAGAACAGCATCAATACATCGGGCCGGTTGCGGTAGGCTTCTTTTAGTTCCTGCAGTTGCTGTTGCCAAGGGAAATGACTGGCTTTGCCGTCCCGAAATGCTGCCTGAGCCTCTTTTTGCTGAACCGCGTTTAGGCCAAGTTGCTCCATAAAATGCTGGGCCTGACGAATATGCGCCGGCGTAACTACTCCAGATGACTTGGCAAGGTGTCCCATGACAGCAAAAGTACTGAACATGAAAATACCCTGCGCCTCCGGCTGGTTACGAAACAAGCGCTGGAAACCACCTTGACGTTCAAATTGCCGGCTCAGCGCCCGATCAAACCAGTGGCCGACCAGCAAACCAATAAAAAGTCCGGGTAAGCGCAAAATAGCCATACCAAATAAGGCCCCAAGAATTTTACCCCACATCAAAAAACTCCTTCAAAGCCTTGGGAAGCACTCTACCTGCACAAATAGCCAGACAACCTCCATTCAGTAGCCACGGTTCAACTGGATAGGTTGCCCATTATACCAGTACCAAGATACTGTACCAGCCCAGAACGTAGTGTTTCTGCGCCCTGGCAGCAGAACAGCATAGCGGGGTAAAGCAATTTGCTTTATCATAAGCACTTGCACGTACTCCCAAATACAAATCAAGGTTTAACTAACAAATGACGTTTCGCTTGACCAGCCCTGCAATAGGCTGCCTGATGGCCCTAATCAGTCTCCAGCACACGGGGATTGCTGCACAAGCGCCGGAAACGCAGTCGGAACTGGCCCTGCTACGTTGTTACACGCCACTGGTTCAGCCTGCAGCATTTACCGAGTTGGATCGCTACAACAACCAGGTACGCATCGAATCTGAAGGATTACGGTTACGCAACAACCAATTTGCCAGCTTTGATGGTGCCGTGCAGGTCAGTTATCGCGACACCCTGTTGCAAGCACCAGAGGCCAGTTTCGACCAAGGTAGACAACAAATTCTGGCGCAAGGAGGCATTGATTATTTCAGCTCCGTCATCGCCGTTCGCAGCGAGCAATTTCTTGCCGATCTGGCCAGTAACCGCGTCGAGCTATCCGAGGCGCACTATCAGTTAGTTGAGCAGGCAGGTCGTGGTTCAGCCGATGTGTTGGCTGCCACTGAACAGCACCTGCAATTGGAGCACGCCAGCTTTACTGCCTGTCCGGATGGAGATAACAGTTGGGCTTTACACGCAAACCGCATTCAACTGAATGCGGATGAAGGTTGGGGTGAAGCCTGGCATACGGTCTTTCGGGTCAAAGATGTGCCTGTCCTTTACTTACCTTACTTGTCGTTTCCTATCTCCGATGAGCGCCGCACAGGTTTGTTATTGCCAAAGTTAAGTAATTCACAGCGGTTGGGCGTGGATGTGGAGCTACCTTATTACCTGAACCTGGCACCCAATTACGATATGACTTTAACGCCCCGCATTATGACTAGCCGGGGCTACCAGCTAAAATCCGAGTTCCGCTATCTGACAGAAGACCATCAGGGTCTGATGCACCTCGAGTACATGCACAAAGATCAAGACAGGTCAGCGCTTGGCAAGCGCTATTTGGGACACTATCAACAACTGAGCGACTTTAACCCGCGCTGGCGTGCAACGGTTGATGTCACTGAAATCAGTGATGATGCCTACCTTACCGACCTTGGCTCTGATCATGTCAACCCCACTGATACACAGCTTCTAAAACAGGCGAACCTGTCCTATTTCGGTGAGCAAATATTGGCACGCATGCAGTTGCAAGGGTTCTCGGTGCTGGGTGACTATGACAAAGCCTATATGGCCGTACCGCAGCTAGAGCTCCGAGCAGCCGAAGCAATTCAGCTTGCCTGGTTTGAACTGGACTGGCAGGCAAACTATGCCCACTTTCGCAATGATGCTGCTCTGATCCATTCAGCACACCGAACCCATTTTGAGCCAGAGCTCAGATTACCCTGGATCACACCAGGCGCAGAACTGGTGGCAGAAGCCAGCCTGATGCACACCCGTTACCAGCAAAACAGCCATCAGTTTTTATTGCCTGAAGATAGCCGGGTACAACGTACTTTGCCTAAGTTCCGTTTACGTGCTCAGCTGAACTTTGAACGTGCACTGCAAGGCAACTCAGGTGGTACCCAGACACTGGAACCTCAGTTGCAATATCTCTATGTGCCCTACCGTGATCAGAGCAATATTGGCCTGTACGATACCACACGGCTGCAAGATGATTATTATGGCCTTTTTAGGCAGAATCGTTTTTCTGGTTTGGATCGGATCAATGAAGCCAATCAACTGACTTTGGGCGCCACCAGCCGCATTTATGATGGCTCTGATCGTGAGCAATTTCGTTTTAGCCTGGGACAGATTATTTTTCTACAGCAACCAACGGAACAGGACGACCCCCACCAACAGAACCTGACCAGTATTGAGTCGATGTTGGCCGCCGAAGCCATGTGGCAATGGCACCATCGCTGGTTTGTCAGTGCCGGTGTCCAGTACGATAGTGACAGTCGCACACTGGTGAAGAGCAATGCCACCCTGGATTACCGTGGCAGTGACAAAAAACTGTTTCAGTTGAACCATCGTTACAGTCAGGCTGTCTCAGACTACGAAATCAGTCAGCTTGGCATACTGGGCACTATGCCAGTGTCCGATGAGTGGCAACTGGTTGCCAGTTATTATTACGACTTAAAGCGCAGTCAATTACTGGATGCGCATCTAGGGTTACAATTCGAGTCTTGTTGCTGGGCCGTGCGCGTGGTTGCCCGGCGCCAAATTATGGCAGAGCTCGGCAGAGAGGCTTTAGACTTCGCCGCTCCAAGCCGGTTTGATCACGGTATTTCGCTGCAATTTGTGTTAAAAGGCTTTGGTGATAATGCTGGTTTTGCCGTCACAGACATGTTATCTAATGGCATCTTCAGCTATCGCCGTCCATATTTATTGAATAATTAGTGTAGGGGTTTATGAGATTATTGTCCTGTATTGTACTTGTCGGTTGCTTGCTGTCCTGGCCTCAAAGCCATGCAGCTGAACGGGAAATCGATCGGATCGCTGCCATTGTAGACAGTGGTGTTGTACTTGAGTCTGAAGTCCGGGAAGTGGTCGAACGCGTAAAGCGGAATGCGGCCACTCAGGGTCAGGGGTTACCCTCTGATCAAGTGTTACGGGTACAGGCTTTGGAGCGCTTAATTCAAACCAACTTACAAATGCAAATGGCCAATCGCATGGGCCTGCAGATCAGCGATGCTCAGTTGGATCAGACCATTCAACGTATCGCCGCGGGGGAAGGCATGAGCCTGGATCAGTTCCGCCTGCAAGTGGAGCAAGAGGAAGGCAGTTATCAGCAGTTTCGCGAGCGCCTGCGGGAAGAAATCACCACCAACGAAGTAATGCGCAATGCCGTACAGCGTCGTATTTATATCAGTCCCCAGGAGGTTGAAAGTTTACTGCGGGTGATGCAAGAGCAAGGTGCCAGCTCCGAGCAATACAACATCGGCCACATTCTAATCGGTTTACCCAGCCAGGCCAGTACCGAAGATATTGAAGTAGCTCGCAGCCAGGCCGAGCGTGTGCTCGAGTTACTTCGGGAAGGTGCCGACTTTCGTCAACAAGCCATTACCTCATCGTCCGGCAGCCGTGCTCTGGAAGGTGGTGATATGGGGTGGATGAACATCAATGAAATGCCAACCTTATTCGCTGAAGCTATCCGCGGAAAACGTCGGGGCGAAATGATAGGTCCATTACGCTCCGGCGCAGGCTTTCATATCCTGACCATTTTTGATATCCGTGGTGAAAACGTTGCTGAAATCGAAGAGATCAAATCACGCCATGTGCTTATTCGCCCTTCCATTATTTTGAGTGAAGAGCGCGCGCGCGACCGGCTGGCCCGTTTTGTCGAAGATTTCCGCAATGGCGCTGTCAGCTTTGCCGATTTTGCCCGTGAACATTCAGAAGACCCGGGTTCACGCAACAATGGTGGTGACCTCGGCTGGGCAGAGCCGGACATTTTTGTACCTGAGTTTCGCGACACCTTGCGTAGCCTGGAGCTCAATGAAATCAGCGAGCCATTCAGAACCGAGCATGGTTGGCATGTAGTGCAAGTGCTGGAACGCCGCTCTGTTGATGCGACGGCTGATCGGCAACGCGAGCAAATTTACCGGATGATTTTCAATCGCCGCTTCAATGAAGAGTCGACCACTTTCCTGCGAGAGCTTCGTGATGAAGCCTACATTGAAGTGCTGGATTAAACCATGACGCAGCGTCTTGGTATCACTCCCGGTGAGCCGGCGGGTATAGGCCCTGATTTGGTGCTGCAACTGGCCAGTCGTGACTGGCCGGTTGAACTGGTGGTCTGTGCAGATGCCGAGCTGTTGCAGCAAAGAGCCCGGTTATTGGGAGTAAAGGTTAAGCTTTTGCCTTATGATCCAGATAAGCCTGCTCAGCCCCAACGCGCCGGCAGCCTGACGCTGGCATCGTTCCCAACCGCTGAAGCAGTGCAGCCTGGCGTACTGAATGAAGCCAATGGCCCCTACGTGGTTGACACACTTCGCTTTGCTGGCGAGCAAACCATCGCCGGGGCTTTTGCCGCTATCGTCACTGGCCCGGTTCATAAAGGTATTATCAATCAGGCAGGTATCCCCTTTAGTGGCCATACCGAGTTCTTTGCTCACCAGTGCAACAGTAGCCATGTCGTTATGATGCTGGCCACAAAAGGACTAAGAGTCGCGCTGGCTACTACCCATATCCCATTGGCTTACGTTGCCAAAGCCATTACCACAGAGCGGTTGCAAGTGGTTCTGCAGGTATTGCATCAGGATTTACAAAGCAAGTTTGGTATTGCTCAGCCGCGCATTTATGTGTGTGGTCTGAACCCGCATGCCGGAGAAAATGGGCATCTGGGACGCGAAGAGCTCGATATCATTATTCCTACGCTGGAGCAGTTGCGACAGCAAGGCATGGATCTGGTCGGCCCTTTACCCGCGGATACCTTGTTTCAACCCAAGTACCTGAACGATGCCGATGCCGTACTGGCGATGTATCACGATCAGGGATTGCCAGTACTTAAGCATATGGGGTTTGGCAAATCGGTCAACATCAGCCTGGGCTTACCTTTAATCCGTACCTCGGTTGATCACGGTACAGCACTGGACTTGGCCGGAACAGGTCAGGCCGATCCAGGCAGCTTATTGCATGCTGTCGAGCAAGCGATTCAACTAATTCAGCGTGCAGCCACCAGCACCGCCGGAGCAACATTAAACTAATGAACCAACCAGAACACAAAGCCAGAAAACGTTTTGGGCAGAACTTTTTGCACGATCCTGTCGTGATTGAACGCATTGTCAAAGCCATTCGCCCTCAAGCCGGTGAAATACTAATTGAAATTGGTCCGGGTCTTGGCGCCATTACCGAACCTGTGGCCGAGCGTACCGATCGATTGACGGTGATTGAGCTGGATAGGGATTTGGCCGCTCGTCTTGAGCAGCATCCAACCTTGTCGGATAAACTTACGATTATTCAGACTGATGCGATGAAGTTTGATTTTGCCAGCCTGGCTCAGCCTGGTAAAAAAATGAAAATATTCGGCAATCTGCCGTACAATATTTCAACGCCGCTACTGTTTCATCTGTTCAACTTTTGCCCGTTGATTGAAAACATGCACTTCATGTTGCAAAAGGAAGTCGTGCAACGCATGACAGCTGCACCTGGCAGTAAAGCCTTTGGCCGCTTAACTGTGATGACGCAATATTATTGTGAGGCTTTACCGGTGGTAGAAGTTGGCCCAGGCGCTTTTAAACCAGCCCCCAAAGTAGACTCTGCCGTAGTACGACTGCTCCCCCGCAACCGGCCAGAAGCGGAGCAGGTACCGGTTCATTTATTGAATCAGGTCTGCCTGGAAGCGTTTAATCAGCGCCGTAAAACACTGCGCAACTGCCTTGGCAATCTGGCTACGGCTGAGCAGCTGGAAGCGCTTGGTCTTGATCCGGGCCAGCGCCCGGAACAGTTGTCGGTCGATGATTTTATCCGCATTGGCCGCTGGCTAGCCACTCAGCAACAGGAAAGTAAGCCCTTATGAATCCAGCAGATATCCTGGTGACAGCCGAGACCTTTTACATCGCGGCCCAGTCAGTGCCTGATGAGCATAAATATGTCTTTGCTTACAGCATCCAGATAGAAAATAAAAGTGCTGAAACCGTGCAGCTGCTTCGCCGACACTGGTTAATCAGCGATGCAAATGGCAAACAGGTCGAGGTCGATGGCGACGGTGTGGTTGGCGAGCAGCCAGTGCTGGCACCGAATGAAAAATACAGTTACACCAGTGGTGCCATTCTGGAAACGCCGGTCGGTACCATGCAAGGCCACTACATCATGCTGGATCAAACCCAGCAGGAGTTTCAGGTTGAAATTCCATTGTTCCGGCTGGCGCTGCCCAATATTTTGCATTAACAGGAACCAACGTGGCCAGTTACGTCATTGGTGATATTCAGGGTTGCTATGACCAACTGCAGCATTTACTGAGCGCTCTCGATTTTAATGAGCGTCAGGATGAATTGTGGTTATGTGGCGATCTAGTCGCCCGGGGCCCTAAATCGCTGGAAACAGTGCGTTTTATTCAGAGCCTTGAAAGCGCTGCGGTCACAGTACTTGGCAACCATGATCTGAACCTGATTGCCAGCTACTATGGTTATGGCCGTATTAAAGCCAGTGATCAGCTGGATGCGCTTCAGCAAGCTGCTGATTTTGGTGAACTCGTGCACTGGCTAGAGCAACAACCGCTTATCCATAGCCCGGATGAAGAATATTTGCTGGTCCATGCCGGCATTCCACCCGGCTGGGATCGCGCCTTGGCGATAACTCAAGCCCAAAAAGTATCTCAAGCACTGCAACTGGATGCACAATCCCTGACAGCCAGCATGTATGGCAATGAGCCCTGTCGTTGGTCAGCTCAGGACAATGCATCGGATCAGCTGCGCTTTACCATCAATGCACTGACCCGGATGCGTTTCTGTCATGCCGATGGCCGGCTGGAGCTAAACGAAAAAGGGGAGCCAACCAGCCTCAGTGAGCTGAAACCATGGTTTGACTTCTGGCCTGAGCAAGCAGACACGACCATCCTGTTTGGTCACTGGGCAGCATTAAATGGCGCTTGCCCACATCCCAAGGCGATAGCGCTTGACACTGGCTGCGTCTGGGGGAATCTGTTAACAGCCTATTGTATTCAGACAAAACAGCGGTATAGTGTGCAAGGATATCAGAAAAAAACCATGCTGCTCACAGACTAATAAAGCACTCTGGCTACTTTGGTTTTGGTATTCAGCATGAATTTAGCTAAACTAATGGCTGATTCAACAGACTTTTCTCTTAACATGTCTGACAGGCCAGTCCATCGGGAGTTTTTATGAAGTTAACTGTAGCGCTCAGGGTCATTGGTGGCTTCGGCATCATCTCCTTACTACTGCTGCTCATTGGTATATCAGCCTATCTTAGCCTGAACAGCATCAACAACTCCACCACTCAGGTCAACAACGTATCCATCCCGGCACTGGAAAACAGCTCGGCCTTGCAAAGCCAGTTTGTTATTTTAAGCAAGATCAGTTTGCAGGCTTTTTATGCCACGGAAGTTGATGAGATCAGCCGTTTCCAACGGCAGTTTAATCAGGAACGGGAAACCTTCAACCGCTCTGCTCAAAACTTACAGCAGGCTCTTGAAAATGAAGATGAACTCAGGTCTGCTTACAGCCAGGTACGTGAAGTCTATAACCAGTTTTTGCCTGCCAGCGATCGTTTGTTTGAAGAACTGACCAACCGCCTGACCTTACGAGATAATTTAAATCAGCGCATGGAAGCACTGGAAACAGCATCGGATGACGCAGCCATGTTTATTCTCGACTTCACCGATGTGCGCGATGTACGTAACCGGTTTCCTGATGCGTATCAAGCGGCAACTCAGATTGAAATGGGGTTAAACACATTAATAAGCACGGCAGTCGATCTGATTCGCACTGAGAACCCTGTGATTGCAACGACCGTCGGCAATGAACTGACTTTTCGCCTGAGTGAGCTAACCCAGAATTTTTCGACGGTTCAACAGCAGGCCGGCAGCCTTGATTTAATCTCCGATTTGGCTGAGAAAATAGCAGAAATTGAGCAATTACTATCTGGTAGTCAAGGCCTGACACGCCTGAAAGAGCAACATTTACAATCGATAGAAGCAGCAGAGACACTACTGGAGCAAACCGAGCAACACGCAAACTCGGGTCTTAATCAGCTGAATACACTGCTTAACCAAGCCCGCAATGCAGCCGATGCCATTCAACAAACCTCAGCCAGTACGGTGAGTAACGCAGTCACCTTTAACTTTATCGTGATGTTCATCTCAGTGGTCCTGGCCGCAGGTATTACCATTTGGACGGTACGCAGCATCACTCAACCGCTGCACCGGGTCAATCAAATTTTAGGCATCGTGGCTTCTGGTGATTTAACCCGTAAACTCGAGGTCAAAGGCCATGATGAGTTTGCTGAACTATCGCGCAATTGCAATAAAGTGATCGAAAGTTTGCAGCAACTGATTCAGGGGATTATATCCCGCTCTACCCAACTTGCAGCCGCTTCTGAGCAAACCTCAGCCATTACCGTTCAAACAGGTGGCGCAATTAAAGAGCAGAAATCTCAAGTCACTCAAGCGGCTACGGCAACCACTGAAATGAGCAGCACGTCACAAGGCGTGATGCAAAGTGCAGGCGATGCCTTGGCTGAAATCAAGAATGCCGACAGTGAAGCAGAGCGCGTAAAAGGGATTTCTCAAACCAACAAAAAAATCATTACCGAGCTGTCGCACGAGGTAGAACAAGCATCACTGGTGATCAATAAACTGCATCAGGACAGTGCATCAATTGGTAGTATCCTGGATGTTATTCGCGGCATTGCTGAGCAAACCAACCTGCTGGCGCTGAATGCCGCCATCGAGGCCGCCCGGGCGGGTGAGCAAGGTCGGGGTTTTGCCGTAGTTGCCGATGAAGTACGCTCGCTGGCCAGCAAAACGCAGGCGTCAACGCAAGAGATCCAGGCGATGATAGAAGTACTGCAAAAGGGTGCCCAGAATGCAGTAGAGGCGATGAAGAAAGGCAAGAAGCAAGCTGAGAACTGCGTGGCGCAAACCGATATTCAGGACAAGGCGCTTGACTCCATCACCCACGCTGTGCACCAGGCCCGCGATATGAGTGAGCAAATCGCCCATGCGGCAGAAGAGCAGAACCAGGTTGCCAATGATATCAGCCAACTGCTGGAGTCCATTGTATCTATTGCAGAAGAGACTGCCTCAGGCGCTGAGCAAACCTCAGACTCAAGCCATGAAGTGGCTCGCTTGGCGGAAGAACTGCGCCAGTCAGTTGATCAATTCAAGGTCTGATTTCTGGCACAATCCCCATAAAAAAATCCGCCAGCCGGCGGATTTTTTTATGGGTAACAGGGTATTAGCTGCCAGCTCGCTCTTGCAATGAAGCAAACAAGGGCGTATCACCAAAACCATTAGCCTGCGCCCACTCCACATCGCCCGAGTCAGCTATTTGTGAGCCAGGTAATTGGCGAATAATAAACTCGCCAACATCGTTGGCATTGCTGCGAAATGCATGGCGCACCAGGCTCTCACCATTGCAAATCACACCATCGTAAATATTTCGCAGTCGTAACCGATAATCACTCAACACCTTACGAAAACGATTACGATCATCTGCAGCCACATAGTCACACATGGAGGCAGCCAGTTGCTGATCAGCAGAAGCCACCGGTGCATAGACCATAGCTCCGGCTAGCACAGCACTGCAAAGCATAGTAGGCAACAACTTCATCTACGTCTCCTCAAATACACATCAGCGATAAAATCATAGTAGCAACATGTTGCAGCCTGCGCAAATGTTGATCAACTAAACCACTCGTTGCAGAGTAATAAACTGATACGCATACGGATTCTTTGGGTCTGCCGCATGCTTTTCCTGCGCAATTAATTGCCAGTTGGCCACTGCATGGTAATCAGGGAACCAGGTATCGCCAGCCAATTCAGCATCAATTTCCGTGAGGTACAAGCGCTGTGCCTTTGGCAAACACTGACGATAGATCTCTGCCCCGCCCATGACCATCACTTCTTCATCAGAGCTGGTGGCCGCTAACGCTGCCTCCAGGCTGGCAAACCACTCTGCATCTGTTTGTAATGGTGCTGGCTGACGGCTTACCACCAAATTACGACGATGGGGTAAGGCGCGGCCAATGGAGTCATAAGTTTTTCGCCCCATCAATACGGTTTTTCCCATTGTCAGGCGCTTAAAGTGTTGCAAATCGGCTGGCATATGCCAGGGCATCGCATTGTCCAGCCCAATCACCCGATGCTGTGCCATGGCAGCGATCATCGAAATCATACCGCCACTCCCTAACGCTGATAAATGACTTCGACTTCATAATCATCATCGTCGTCATCGTCATCATCAAAGTCATCATCATGCGGCTGATGCACTGGCTGAGCATGCACCGGCTCATCATCATGCCATTTAAATTGCTCAGGGTCGGCAGCATCCGCTTGCTCCTGTTCTCTTGGCAACTCATCAAGATAATCGAACACGGCTTTGGCCAGCTCCTTGGTACCGGTGCTACTGGCAGCAGCTATGCTGTAGACTGGGTTTTCCCAGTGAAGCGCCGCAATGACCTTTGCCTGGATCTCAGCCAGCTCATCGTCCAGTACTAAATCAGTTTTATTGAATACCAACCAACGAGGTTTGTCAGCCAGCTTGCGGCTGTACTTCTGCAGTTCCTCGACAATCACTTTGGCGTTCTCTGCCGGATCTGAACCATCGGCGGGTAATACATCGACCAGATGTATTAACAAACGACAACGCTCCAGATGGCGTAAGAACTGAATACCCAAACCAGCACCTTCAGAAGCCCCTTCAATCAAACCAGGAATATCAGCAATCACGAAAGAGCGGTGTGCATCGACCCGTACCACCCCTAAATTTGGTACTAGTGTGGTGAAAGGATAATCAGCAACTTTAGGCTTAGCAGCCGATACAGAGCGAATTAGGGTCGACTTACCGGCATTGGGCAGCCCAAGCAAGCCTACATCGGCCAGCAGCATTAATTCCAGCTGCAAATTGCGGATTTCTCCTGGGGTACCATTGGTCTTTTTACGGGGTGCCCGGTTGGTACTGCTGGTAAAACGGGCGTTACCCAAGCCATGCCAGCCGCCTTTGGCGACCCGTAAACGCTGACCTGCTTTGGTCAAATCACCTATCACTTCATTGGTGTCAATGTCGATGGCGCGGGTGCCTACCGGTACCCGTAATTCCAAATCCTCACCACGTTTTCCGGTGCAGTTCTTACTCATGCCATTTTGACCACGCTCAGCACGGTGAAAGCGTTCAAACTGATAATCCACCAAGGTGTTCAGGTTGGTATCGGCCACCAGATACACATCACCACCATCTCCACCGTCTCCCCCATTCGGGCCACCTTTGGAAATAAATTTTTCGCGTAGAAAACTGATTATTCCGTTCCCGCCATCACCGGCTTCAACCCGGATCACGGCTTCATCAACAAATTTCATCTGTGGTTACCTGATTCAAAGAATATGGGTGCATCGACTCACGCCTAGCACTAGTATATACCAAAGTACCCGCAGCAAAACCTTCGCAGTCTGTTTCACGGTCAGCAGATACAAAAAACCCCGCACCAGGGCGGGGTCTTATCGCAGCAGGAAGCTTACTCAGCAACGATGCTGACGTATTTGCGATTGTGCTCGCCTTTGACTTCAAACTGCACTTTGCCGTCAGACAGGGCAAACAAGGTATGGTCACGGCCAATACCTACGTTATTACCGGCATGGAACTTGGTTCCACGCTGACGAACAATGATGTTACCCGCTAACACAGACTCACCACCGAAGCGCTTAACGCCTAAGCGTTTAGCTTCTGAATCGCGACCGTTACGGGTACTACCTACACCTTTTTTACTTGCCATGGTTCAGTACTCCTCGATTACGCGCTAATGCTGGTAATTTTCACTTCAGTGAACCACTGACGGTGGCCCATCTGCTTACGTGAATGCTTACGACGACGGAACTTCACGATTTTAATTTTATCATGACGGCCATGACTGACCACTTCCGCAACCACTTTGCTACCTTCAAGAACAGGGGTGCCAATGCTGATGTTCTCACCATTTGCTACCATCAAAGGGGCAAATTCGACTGTGGCGCCAGCATCTAAGTCCAGCTTTTCAAGACGCAGGGTCTGACCTTCAGTCACACGGTGCTGTTTACCACCACTTTGGAAAACCGCGTACATAGTTAACTCCGTACAAAGCACGCCTGTGCATAATAGAAGAGGCGTGTTAATTCAATTCACAGGGCGCGAATTGTACGCAATTTCCCCTGCCCCCGCAAGTGCAAATTCGAAAAAGATCCCTTCACTGGCAAAAGGATCCCGTTTCACTTGGAGTCCCTTTGGCCCTTGGTGTAGAATTGCCGCAATTTCATCCCTTAAACAAAGCGGTTTTTGATGTTACCAGAGCAGATCCGGCAGTTATCTCAGGACGATATGGCTGCAGTCAACCAACATATTTTTTCTCAGCTGACATCGGATGTAGCGTTAATCAACCAGCTAGGCATTTACATCGTCAATAGCGGTGGCAAACGGCTGCGCCCTTTGCTGACTACTTTGGCTGCCCGAGCAGTGGGTTATCAGGGCCAGGATCATATTACCCTGGCGACCATCATTGAATTTATCCATACCGCTACCCTGCTGCACGATGATGTGGTCGATGAGTCGACGCTGCGCCGTGGAAAAGAAACCGCCAATGCCGTCTTTGGTAACCAAGCCAGTGTGTTGGTTGGGGACTTTCTCTACACCCGTGCTTTTCAGCTGATGGTATCGCTCAAGCGGATGGAAGTGATGTCCATTCTGGCCGATGCCACTAATAAAATCGCCGAAGGTGAAGTGCTGCAGCTGATGAATGTGCACGATGCCGACACCAGTGAAGCCAATTATCTGCAAGTCATTTATTGCAAAACTGCTAAATTGTTTGAAGCGGCTACCGAGCTTGCTGCTATTTTGGCAGATCAACCTGAATCGGTAGTGAATGCCATGCGCGCCTATGGCCTGCATCTGGGTACCGCCTTTCAGCTGATTGATGATGTGCTTGATTACCAGGCTGATCAGGCTGAGCTTGGTAAAAACATCGGTGATGATTTGGCTGAAGGCAAGCCGACCCTACCGCTGATCCATGCGTTAAAACATGGTGATTGCGAGCAGCAGGCGCTTATACGTAGTGCCATCACCGATGGTAATGGCCTGCAATACTTAGATGCGATCATGGCTGCCATGCAGCAAACCGACGCCTTTGGCTACACCCGCAGAAAAGCTGAGCAAGAAGCGGAGAAAGCCAAGCAGGCACTGGATATTCTGGCCGACAGCCCCTACAAAACAGCGTTGTTACAACTGGCTGACTTATCGGTCGGCCGCTCAAGTTAAAAACAGCGACATCTGCTGGCAATTATCAAATTAAGACTATACTGAAACAAAGAGTTGACCTCAGCTCTTTGCTTCCTCCCTTTTAATTTGATGAGATGCCCATCATGAAAAAAGTTCTATTTGCTCTTACTCCCCTGCTACTGACAGGAATGGCCTTGGCTGATCCACAGGTCGAAATGGTTTGTAGTATGGTCCAGCAAGATGACAGAAACCAGATGCGACGTTATTTATCGGATAACCGATTGAATCTTCGTAACATTTACGATGGAATACGCTGTAATAATGATACTTTATTGCAATTTGCCATGCGCAATGAGTCATTTGAAATAGGTAGCTTCATTGTTAAGCAGATGCGATCAGGCTCACTGGAACAGGCAGGCTATATCGAATGGGCCAATAACAACGGCCTGGGTCACTCACCGCTGGTAAATGAAATACGTACCCGGATAGGACAATAAGAAAAGACACTGGCCGGTCATAGCCGGCCAGTGGTGAAGCAATTATTTCGTTTCTGGTCGCATATGTGGAAACAGGATCACATCGCGGATAGAAGGTGCATCAGCCAGCAGCATCACCAAACGATCAATCCCAATGCCCTGACCTGCGGTCGGCGGTAAGCCGTGCTCCAGCGCAGTAACGAAGTCCTCATCGTAGAACATGGCTTCATCATCACCAGCATCTTTTTGCTTCACCTGCTCAAGGAAGCGCTCGGCCTGATCTTCGGCATCATTTAGCTCGCTAAAACCATTCCCCAGCTCACGGCCACCAATAAAGAACTCGAAGCGGTCGGTAATCTCCGGATTATGGTCGTTACGACGCGCCAACGGCGACACTTCCGCCGGGTATTCGGTAATAAAAGTAGGATGACGCAGCTTGGTTTCTACCAGCTCGTCAAACACCTCCATCAAAATACGGCCATGGCCGTAGTTGGCTTTGACGTCAATACCCAGGCTTTTCGCCAGCTCTGCCACCGATTCACGCGTTGCCAGCTGCTCTTTGCTGACCGTTGGGTTGTAATGCAAAATAGACTCAGTCACCGACATGCGGGCAAAGGGTTTGCCAAAATCAAACACTTCGCCCTGATAAGGCACTTCGGTGGTGCCGAGAACATCCAGCGCCAGACCACGGAACAGCTTTTCCGTTAAGTCCATTAAGTCGTTGTAATCAGCATACGCCCAGTAAAACTCCAGCATGGTAAATTCCGGGTTATGGCGGGTCGAGACCCCTTCATTGCGGAAGTTACGATTGAGCTCAAAAACTTTTTCAAAACCACCAACTACCAGCCGTTTTAAATACAGCTCCGGCGCAATACGCAAGAACATTTGCATATCCAACGCATTGTGGTGGGTTTCAAAGGGACGCGCCGAGGCACCGCCTGGGATGCCTTGCAACATTGGCGTTTCGACTTCTAAAAAGCCTTCATCATTGAAAAAACGACGGATATAGGCCACGGTTTTGCTGCGTACCAGGAAAGTTTTACGCGATTGCTCGTTCGAAATTAAATCCAGATAACGCTGACGATAGCGCGCTTCATTATCGGTTAAGCCGTGGAATTTATCTGGCAAGGGCCGCAGGGCTTTGGTCAGCAAGCGGATATCCGATAGCCACACCGTTAATTCACCGGTCTGGGTTTTAAACAAGTGGCCACTGGCGCCGATAATATCGCCCAGATCCCACTTTTTGAATTGTTCGTTGTACACGCCTTCTGGCAGGCTGTCCCGGGCGACATAGAGTTGAATTTTACCGCCCATATCCGCAATGGTGGTAAAGCTGGCTTTGCCCATAATGCGCCGGGTCATAATGCGCCCACCCAGACTGACGGTGATTTTCTGCGCTTCCAGTTCTTCCTTGCTGAGGTGCCCGTATTTGGCAATCACATCACTGGAAATACTGTCGCGCCGAAAATCGTTCGGGAACAAAAATCCGTCTTCGCGCAAAGCCGCTAATTTATGTTTTCGCTCAGCAATCAGCTTGTTAACGTCCTGAATTTCGTTATCTTGGTTCTGCTGTTCGGCCATGTTTGATTCCTGAGTTTGGTAAGTAAGAGCGTTTTGTGACTTATAAGCCGGCTTTTAAGCTGGCTTCGATAAATTTATCCAGATTGCCGTCCAGCACCGCCTGGGTATTGCGGGTTTCAACGCCTGTCCGTAAATCTTTGATGCGGGAGTCGTCCAACACGTAGGAGCGGATCTGACTGCCCCAGCCGATATCCGACTTGCTGTCTTCCAGCGCCTGCTTCTCGGCATTTTGTTTTTGCAGCTCCAGCTCATACAACTTGGCGCGCAATTGCTTAAAGGCATTGTCACGGTTTTTGTGCTGCGAGCGGTCGCTTTGGCACTGAACCACCGTATTGGTCGGTAAGTGAGTGATCCGGATAGCCGAGTCGGTCCGGTTAACGTGCTGACCGCCGGCACCAGAGGCGCGGTAGGTATCAATACGTAAATCGGCCGGATTGATTTCAATTTCAATATCGTCGTCAATTTCCGGTGCCACAAACACCGAAGCAAAGGAAGTATGACGGCGATTGCCGGAGTCAAACGGGCTTTTGCGGACCAGCCGGTGCACACCAGTCTCGGTGCGGAGCCAGCCATAGGCGTATTCACCACTAAACTTGATGGTACAGCCTTTGATGCCGGCCACATCGCCATCGGTGACTTCGTAAAGCTCAGGGTTAAAGCCTTTGTCTTCGCCCCAACGCAGGTACATCCGCATCAGCATACTGGCCCAATCCTGTGCTTCGGTGCCGCCCGAGCCCGACTGAATATCCAGATAGCAATCGGATGCATCATGTTTGCCAGAGAACATGCGGCGAAACTCGAGTAACTCCAGCTGTTGCACCAGCTCCGCCAGCTCCGTTTTGGCTTCTTCAAAAGTATCTTCGTCGTCGGCTTCCACCGCGAGCTCCACCAGGCCAGCCACATCCTGCACGCCCTGCTCCAGCTTCTGGATGGTGCCAACCACCTGCTCTAAGGCCGAGCGTTCTTTACCCAATGCCTGCGCCTTTTCCGGCTCATTCCAAATGGCAGGATCTTCCAGTTCGCGGCTTACTTCTTCCAGGCGTTCTTGCTTGGTATCGTAGTCAAAGATACCCCCGAAGCACGGCAGTGCGCTCGGTAACGTCTTTGATACTCTGGTGGACTGGGTTGACTTCAAACATGGGATCTGGACCTTGCTACGGCGACAAAAAAATTGGCGTGGATTGTAGCAAATTTCCACGCCAAGGGCAGTAGTTTTCGCCGTTTATACGGCCATCATATGCCGTACCAGCAATTGCAGGTTTTGTTGCTGGCGAAATTCATTCACATCCAGCTGATATGCCAGCCGTACCTGCTGCACATTCACATCCGGCCAGTTGCTGCGATCGGCATTAAACCAGATGGCATCCATCAACTGACCCGAACTGTGCTGCAGCATCAGCTTCAGGTGTTTATCGGCCAGCACTTTTTGTTGCAACAGCCGAAACTCACCTTCAAACACGGGTTCCGGAAAGGCTTGCCCCCAGGGGCCTGCCTGTTGCAGCAGTTCGGCAAAATCCAGCGCCAGGCAGTCCTGCGGCAACTCACCATCAGTCAATAGTTCTGCCAGCAAGAGTTCATCGCTGACCCAACGGCTGGCCACATAGTTCAGTGCCAGTTGAAAGGTTTCCAGCCGGTCAGCATCGATGGTTAAACCCGCCGCCATGGCATGGCCACCAAACTTTTTTAGTAAACCAGGATACTGACTGGCAATCGCTTCCAGCATATCGCGGATATGCAAACCAGGGATCGAACGGGCCGAGCCTTTTAGCTCACCGGCGTCTCCTTCAGCAAAGACAATCACCGGCCGGTGGTACTGCTCTTTAATGCGACCTGCCAGGATACCAATAACGCCCTGATGCCAGTCGGCCTGGTACAGACACAAGCAAGCAGGCAGCTCGGCTTGCTGCAAAGACAGCTGACGAAGAAACTGCTGAGCTTCCAACTGCATGCTTTGCTCGATGGCACGCCGCTCCACATTCAGCTCATCCAGCCGGGCAGCCAACTCACGTGCCAGCCCAAGCTCAGGCGCCAGTAAGCAGCCGATGCCAAGCGACATATCATCCAGCCGGCCAGCCGCATTGAGCCGTGGTGCCAACGCAAAACCAAAATCACTGGCAGTCAGTCGGCTGGCTGTGCGGTTGGCCACATCAATCAGTGCTTGAATACCAGGGCGGCAACGACCAGAACGAATGCGTTGCAGCCCCTGATGCACCAAGATGCGGTTGTTGCTGTCCAGCGGCACGACATCAGCGACTGTCCCAAGCGCGACCAGGTCGAGCAGCTCGGCTAAATTGGGCTCTGGCAGGTTTTTTTCTTCAAAGTAATGCTGCTCGCGTAAACGGGCACGTAAAGCCAGTAGCAAGTAAAAAGCAACGCCAACACCGGCCAAGGCTTTGCTTGGAAAATCACAGCCAGGTTGATTCGGATTCACAATCGCATCAGCAGCTGGTAACTCATTGCCTGCCAGATGGTGATCAGTCACCAGCACCTTGACCCCTGCGGCTTTCGCAAACGCCACACCATCCAGCGCCGAGATACCATTATCCACGGTAATGATAAGCTCAGCCCCTTGTGCCACGGCAAGCTCGGCAATTTCCGGACTTAAGCCATAGCCGTACTCGAAACGATTAGGTACCAGGTATTCCAGGTATTTAAAACCAAAAGCTTTCAGGCCAGCCATCAGCACCGCGGTACTGGTGGCGCCATCGGCATCAAAATCACCGACAATCACAATGTGCTGTTGGCTTTGCAGCGCTTCGATCAGTAAGTCCGAGGCCTCAGGCATACCCTTTAATTGCTGCCAGGGCAGTAAATCGGCCGCAGTACGACTAAGCTCTTGCACACTTCGCACACCACGACTTAAGTACAAACGCTGCAATACCGGGTGTAAATTACCGGTTAAGGTACCAGCCGGCACCGTGCGCTGACGCAGTTGTTTCGCTATCATCTTAGTTAGTCAACTGCTGTACCAGGGTTGCAACGGGCTGATAGCCAGGGATCATCTGGCCACTTGGCAACACAATAGCCGGGGTACCGGTCACACCAAAGGCTTGCCCCACTTGGTAGTGATTAGCAACCGGGTTACGGCACTCAATGGAGTTAACGGAGCGGCCAGCTTTGGCTCGGTCCATAGCACTGTTTTTATCGCGCGAACACCAGATGGCTTCCAGCTCTTTAGCGGTATCCGACCCCTGGCCACCACGAGGAAAAGCCAGGTAACGCACGGTGATACCTGCTTTGTTGTAATCGGCAATTTCCTGGTGCAACCGACGGCAATAGCCGCAGCTGGGATCGGTAAATACCGTGACCACATGGCGTTCATCTTTGGCTTTGTACTCAATGTAATCGCTATGCTGCTCAAGTTGCCGTTGACGGAATGGCCGCATTTGCTGCTCATTCACCAATTGGCGGTTTTGAATATCAAATACGTTGCCTTCAAAAAAGAAGTTACCGTCGTTGCTGACAAAAAACAGCCCACGATTGGTAAATACCTGCACCAATCCATCCACCGGCGATGGCGACATCGAGTCGACCTGCAAGCCAAGCTGACTTAATTGGCGGTTGATGTTGGCCTCATCATAAGCTGGGGCCGCTTCTGCCAGCGACACACTGCTCCATAAGCCATGGAGTACAAGTAAGAGTGTTGCAGATAAGATTGGAAATCGACGCATGATGGTTCCTATACTCTATAGTTATCCCGATGCTGAACATTAGCCCCGGGGATGATGTTGTTGATGCAAGTCCTTGAGGCGGGCCTGCGCGATATGGGTATAAATCTGGGTGCTTGATAAATCGCTGTGCCCGAGCAACATCTGTACGACCCGCAAATCAGCACCATGGTTCAGCAAATGCGTCGCAAACGCATGGCGCAGCGTATGGGGTGACAACGGGTTTTGAATGCCCGCTACCTTAGCGTAAAACTTAATTCGATGCCAGAAGGTCTGCCGGGTCATCATCTGGCCCCTGCTGCTAGGAAACAGCACCTCAGTTGGCAGGCGCAGCAGATCTGGCCTGGCCTCAGTTAAGTACCGCTGCAACCAGTCCATCGCCTCTTCGCCAATGGGTACCAACCGCTCTTTGCGACCTTTGCCCTGTACCAGCAACACCCCCTGGCGCAAATTCAGTTGCCGTAAGGTGAGGCCAACCAGTTCGCTAACCCGTAACCCGGCGGCGTAGAGCACTTCCAGCATGGCTTTATCACGCAGCCCTATAGTGGCGGTTAGATCCGGTGCAGACAGCAAGGCCTCCACTTCAGCTTCCGATAAACTTTTTGGCAAGCTGAGTCCCAGTTTGGGATTGAGTGTCTGGCTAAGTGGGTGATCGGGCCGCTGGCCACTTTGCTGCAACCAGCTGTAAAAACGCCGTAAGGCACTTAATAAACGCGAGGTACTGCGCGCGCTGTATTGCTTATCCTGCCGGTGGGCCAGATAAAACTCGATCTGCTCTGGCTGTACCTGCAGCAAGTCGGTACCTGCATCGTATCCGGCTAAAAAAGTGGCAAACTTGCGTAAATCACTGCTATAGGCACTAAGCGTATGCGCACTGGCAGCCGACTCCAGCCAGAGCTGCTGTAAAAATTGCTCAATCAAAGGATGTTCGGACTTGACCACGGCCAGCTTGTTCACTTTCTTTGCCATCAAGCCCCTAGTGTACCGCGAAGCCAATCGGACACAAAGCCTTTGCCTTGCTTTTGCCGCTGCACGGCATTTGCTAAACTGTGTCTTTGAACTGATTGCGGAGTACAAGGCCAATGCAGATTGGGCTGTTTTATGGTTCCACCACCTGCTACACCGAAATGGTAGCAGAGAAAATTCAGCAATTGCTGGGACCAGAGCTGGTCGCACTGCACAACCTGAAAGATACCTCACTTCAACGGATGCAGGATTACGACATTCTGATCCTAGGCATTTCCACCTGGGATTTTGGCGAGCTGCAGGAAGACTGGGAAGCCTGCTGGGCCGATATCGCCGAGCTCGATTTGAATGACAAAGTCATAGCGCTGTATGGCATGGGCGACCAGATTGGCTACACCGAATGGTTTCAGGACGCGCTTGGTATGCTGCATCAGGCCATCAGCCACAACCGCTGTGATCGCATTGGTTTGTGGCCCAACCAAGGCTATGAATTTGAAGCCTCCAAAGCCTTAACCCCGGATGGTCAGTGGTTTTATGGCCTGGCACTGGATGATGAAAATCAGTACGATCTTACCGATGCACGTTTAAAACAATGGGTCGATCAGCTGCTGGCTGAACTGGAAACGCTGTAGCAGCTTCTGCCAAATAACCGCTAAAACTTCAGGTAAAAGTCTTTTAACAGCTGCCGGTAAGCCTCGCTGTACTGGCCATCGTGCTGCTGGATGCACAACTGGCTGTGCTCAGGCACAGCCGGTTGCCGGCTTAGCTGCAGCAAGGCCCGGCGTACTGCTTTTTGTGGGCTTGGTTGCACCCGGCACCATCGTTTTAACTGCCAGCCGGCCTCTGCCCCCGCCTGCAACAACATCGTCGCGCTGGCATCCGGGATCACCAGCGCAAAGTCTGCATCGTCACAGGCCAATTGGGCCGCGTGTTGCAATAGGTGTGGCCAGGGCAAGCTATCGCTGTGACGCGCCAGCTGGCGCGCCGGATCCCTGGCAGGCAAGGCCTGATGAAAATAAGGTGGATTGCACAGCAGCAAAGAGTAACGCTCTGCCGGCTGATAGGTTAGAATATCCTGTTCCAGCACTTGTATGGTGGCAGGCCAGGGGCTGGCAGCCACATTGCTGCGGCTTTGCTGCACAGCACCGGCATCGAGATCCAAAGCGGTAATGGGTCGACGGCCCTCAGTACGCTGCGCCAACATCAGGCTAAGAATGCCACTGCCGCAACCAATATCCAACAGGTTGCCGCTGGCGGGAATACGGGCCCAGGCACCCAGCAAGAGCGCATCGGTGCCCACTTTCATCGCACAGTGCTGATGGCCGATGAAAAACTGTTTACATTGAAAACCTGCTGCCATAATTCCTCCAGAGCCAAGTGTATCTGGCGGCAGTCACCTTGTCATCCGCCTGATGGTTTTACAGCAAGAGCGGCTTTACACCTAACGGCTGGCGATTTACACCAAGAGAGTAGTGCATGCAATTTGATGAGTTCGATCTGCACCCGGCCCTGAACCGGGCGCTGCAAAAATGCGGCTTTAAGCAAGCCACCCAGATCCAGCAAATGGTGCTGCCCTTTGCGCTGGAAGCACGTGACATTCTGGCCTGTGCGCCAACGGGTACCGGCAAAACGCTGGCGTTTTTGTTACCGGCCATTCAGTACCTGCTGGATTTCCCGCGTCGCTCGCCCGGCTTTGCCCGGGTATTGATTATGACGCCGACCCGCGAGCTGGCGTATCAGGTGCATCAGGAAATCCAGAAGCTGATCCAGTTCACTGAGCTGAATGCCGGCGTCATCACCGGGGGCATCCACTACGACAGCCACACCGATGTGCTGACCAAAAACAACGATTTACTGGTGGCCACCCCGGGACGGTTGACCGAGTACCTGGATAAAGAAAAATTCCAGGCCGAACACATCGAGCTACTGATTCTGGACGAAGCCGACCGCATGCTGGATATGGGCTTTATTGGTGAAATGAACCGCATTGTGCTGGAGGCGCGCCAGCGCAAACAAACCATGTTGTTCTCTGCCACGCTGGAAGGCGCCAACCTGGAACGTTTTGCCGGCCACTCATTGCATGAACCTGAGCGGATTGAAGCCGAGCCCCCACGGCGTGAACGGGGCAAAATCACCCAGTGGATCCACCTGGCGGATGATGTAAACCATAAGCTGGCGCTGCTCACCCACATCCTGCAACAAGAAGACGTGAAAAAAGCCATTGTGTTCGTGAAAACCCGAGAACGGCTGGCGCAACTGACTGGTCAGCTGCAAACGGCTGGCATTCGCAATGCCTGGTTGCAGGGGGAGATGCCTCTGGATAAACGCCAGCAAGCCATTTTCCGCTTTCAGCAAGGCCAGGTGCCGGTATTGCTGGCCACCGACGTCGCCGCCCGCGGTTTGGATATCGACGACATCAGCCATGTCATCAACTACGACATGCCACGCACCGCAGATATTTACGTGCACCGCATCGGCCGCACCGGTCGTGCCGGCAAGAAAGGCACCGCCATTTCGCTGGTCGAAGCGCACGATATGGCGATTTTAAGCAAAATTGAGCGTTACACCGAGCAAAAGCTGAAACGGCGCTTTATCGAAGGCCTTCGACCAAAGCACAAAGAAGCCAAGGTGCCGGTGAAAAAGAAGAAACCAGCGGGCAAGAAAAAAACCGCTGCCAAACCCAAGGTTAAGAAGTAAACAACAGCCCCCACCATACGG
>NZ_JAUHLI010000015.1:0-95417 GCF_036325985.1 Alkalimonas cellulosilytica | reverse complement strand
AGCAAACCGCTTCACTTCGCATCGCTTTTTGAGAGCTTTAGGCTCATCTCTAAGCGAGGGCGCCATTTTAGGGATTTAAAACGCGCTGTCAAGGCTGAATCTCAGCATTTACCGCACTTTTTTCATCCCGCTGCAGAGCGCTTGTTCGCTGTCCTGCTGGCGTGGGTCGGCATTATAGGGAGCTTTTACTGCCTTGCAAGCAGTTATTGGTTAAAATAGCTGTTTTCAATACTGTTCGCTTAAAGTTCGCCCGTTACGGGCATTTTAACGACAGCTGTTGCATACTAATGCAGCATAGGAGGATTTATCATGACAACTCGCTCATACCGCGACATCAGCCCAAGCTTTGACCACAGTGTTTATATTGATCCATCTGCCGTTATTGTTGGCGATGTGCAGCTGGCAGCAGATGTTAGCATCTGGCCACTGGTGGCGGCCCGCGGCGATGTCAATCGCATTCGCATTGGTGCCCGCACCAATGTGCAGGATGGCACCGTGCTGCATGTCACCCGTACCAGCCCAGGCAAACCCGAAGGCTCACCGCTTATTATTGGTGAGGATGTGACTGTTGGCCACAAGTGCATGCTGCATGGTTGCATCCTTGGCAATCGGATCCTGGTGGGCATGGGCGCAATAGTGATGGACGATGCGGTAGTAGAAGATGATGTGATCATTGGTGCTGGCAGCCTGGTACCACCGGGAAAGACCCTGCAATCTGGCTATCTGTACGTTGGCAGCCCGGTTAAGCAAGCCCGCCCGTTAACGGAAGCTGAGCGCGCCTTCTTAGCTGCATCCGCTAAAAATTATGTGTTATTAAAAGATGAGTATCTGGCAGAGCAGGCTTAGTATTTTACAGGAGCCGGCAGCCAGAACTCGCCGGCTTCATTCCAGCACTCCTCGGTAAGCGCCTGCTCGGCCACGTCTTCCCAATCAAAGGCAGCCGCTTTTACTTGCTTAAGCCAGGCATCAGCCGATACCTCACTGGGCCTGGCAATAAAGCCGGTCAAGCGAAGCCCTGCCAATAAGCAGCTAAAGCTGACGGCATCCTGCGCAGCGTTGAACACAAAATCATGATTAAAGATCAGCTGTTGATTCATGCCAGCGCCTTTTTTAATGCGGCGATTACTGGCTCAGTCGCAGGTGTTTTACCACGCCAGATGCGAAAGGCTTCTGCTGCCTGCCCGACCAGCATACCCAGCCCATCTGCCTGACGTGCCACCCCTTGCTGTGCACACCAGCGCAAAAAGGCGGTCGGCTCCTTGCCATAGAGCATGTCATAGGCAAAGGTGCAGCCCTTCAGTGCTTCCGCTGCAATCGCTGGCCGCTCTCCCGACAAACCGGACGAGGTGGCATTGATCACCAAAGAATAAGCCGCTGGTGGAATTTCCGTTAAAGCACAGCCAGACACCTTACTACCAAAGTGTTCTGCCAACAATTGCGCTTTGGCGGCGGTTCGATTGGCGATGGTAATGGATGCAACACCGGCTTGCAGCAAAGGCCCAATTACGCCGCGACTGGCGCCACCAGCGCCAAGCAGCAATACCTGCTGATCTTTTAGCGGTGCTTCAAGCCGCAACAAATCCTGTACCAGACCAGCACCATCGGTGTTGTCGCCACACAGTTGGCCGTGCTGATCAAAGTACAAGGTATTGACGGCACCAGCCTGCGCCGCCCGCTCGGTCAATTGCTCCGCCACAGCGAAGGCCTGCTCTTTAAAAGGAACCGTCACATTGCCACCACAGCCACCGGCGGCAACAAAAGCTTGCCAGCTCTCGGCAAAGCCATCCAGCGGTGCTAAAATCGCCTCGTACTGCATGGCCTCGGCACATTGCTGTGCAAAGAGCGCATGAATAAGCGGCGACTTAGAATGCGCAATCGGATGTCCAAATACAGCGTAACGGTCCACTTTCATGTCCATCAAACAAATCCTGCAGCAAGTATTTCATAAAAAACAACCTGAGCGCCAGCCAGAACACCCAACCCCGGAGCAAACACCTTATACCATCTTAGGTGGAGAAGCCGCAGTCCGCCGCCTGGCCAATCGCTTTTACGATGTGATGGAAACGGCACCAGAGGCGCGTGAGCTGTTGGCCATTCACCCCCAACCTTTGGATGCGATTCGGCAAAAGTTTTTTGAGTTCTTATCCGGTTGGCTGGGCGGCCCCGCCCTGTTTGAAGAAAAATACGGCCACCCCAGGCTGCGCGCCCGCCACCTGCCTTTTACCGTCAATCAACAGCTACGCGATCAGTGGATGTTTTGCATGAACCAGGCGCTGGACGAAGTCGTTGAGCAGCCAATGTTGCGCGAAGGGTTGCGCCAGTCGCTGGGGCAACTGGCGAGCCATATGATTAATTGTTAGGGCCTGTTGACCTAATCCCAAGCCAGTCTTGTGGCTTAAGATAACGCTCGTACAAAGCGGCTTCCGGGCTGCCAGGCTCTGGCTGGAAGCCGTATTGCCAACGCACCAGCGGTGGCATCGACATTAAAATGGACTCGGTACGGCCACCGCTTTGCAAACCAAACAAAGTACCGCGATCAAACACCAGATTAAATTCCACATAGCGGCCGCGGCGGTACAGCTGAAACTGCCGCTCGCGCTCGCCATAAGACATATCTTTGCGCCGCTTTACCAGTGGCAGGTAAGCAGGCAAAAAGGCCTCTCCGACTGCACGCATCAGCGCAAAGCTTTGCTCAAAGCCAGGCTCATTCAAATCGTCAAAAAACAAACCACCGACACCCCGGGTTTCACCCCGGTGCTTTAAGTAAAAATAATCATCGCACCATTTCTTGTAGCACGGATAATACTCCGCTCCGAACGGCTCGACCGCCGCCTTAGCAACCTGATGCCAATGCACCACATCGTCTTCGAAGGGATAAAAAGGTGTCAGATCAAAACCACCACCGAACCACCAGACCGGTGGCTCACCCGCTTTTTCGGCAATAAAAAAGCGCACATTGGCATGGGTGGTTGGCAGATAAGGATTGTTCGGGTGAATAACCAGTGACACACCACAGGCATGAAAACTGCGCCCGGCCAGTTCTGGCCGGTGTGCCGTCGCCGAAGCTGGCATCTGGGCACCATAGACATGCGAGTAATTAACCCCTGCCTGCTCAAACACAGCGCCGCCTGTCAGCACCCGACTGCGACCACCACCACCTTCAGCGCGCTGCCATGCATCCTCGACAAAATGGGCTTTGCCATCGGCCTGCTGCAATGCTTGACAGATGCTATCCTGCAATTGCTGTAAAAAGCCTTGTACTTCGGCCAGTTGCTGCTGACTGCTAGTTATCATCTTAACTCCTTAAAACCTGGCCACTCATGGCATCGCGGATCGGGCTGGGTTGGGCAGCACCACCCAAGTCACCAGCAACCAGTGCAGCAATACCATCACCTAATTGCCGCAACACTTCAGCGCTGTCGGTCAGTGCCGGATCACCGGCCCGGTTAGCGCTGGTGGAAACCAGTGGCATCGCCAGCGTCTGACACAACTCACGCACCACCGGATGGGAGCTGACCCGCACCGCAATGCTCGAATGCTGCCCGGTGATCCAGGCCGGTGCCTGAGCACTGGCCGGCAACACCCAGCTAATATGACCCGGCCAGCTGGAGAAGATTTCAGCCCGTCGCTCCAGCGGAATAGCACCGTCATCGACAAAGGGCAGCAACTGCGAGTAATCGGCTGCAATTAAAATCAACCCTTTTTCTACCGGTCTTTTTTTAATCTCCAGCAACCGCATAACGGCAGCTTCATTTTGTGGATCGCAGCCAAGGCCAAATACCGCCTCGGTTGGGTAGGCAATCACTTCGCCGGCCTGAATCAGCTCGACAGCCGCCTGAGTTGATACAATTTCAGCCATAGTCATTTCAGTAAAAATTTAATTCAGGGTCAGTTGTCGCTATAATAGCGCTTTCGCGTACTCACTTCATTCTATTCAGAAGGAAATACCAATGCTGGTTGGGATTATCATGGGCTCGACGTCGGACTGGCCGACCATGAAGCATGCGGCTGATATGCTGGATCATTTTGGCATCGCCTACGAAACCAAGGTGGTCTCTGCCCATCGCACACCACAACTGTTGGCCGATTATGCTTCCGGCGCCGCAAAACGTGGCCTGAAAGTGATTATTGCCGGTGCTGGCGGTGCAGCCCACCTGCCAGGGATGACTGCCGCCTTTACCAGCTTGCCCGTGCTGGGTGTGCCAGTGCAGTCCAAAGCACTGAAAGGGATCGACTCGCTGCTTTCCATCGTGCAAATGCCCAAAGGTGTAGCAGTAGGAACCCTGGCCATTGGCGATGCCGGTGCTGCCAATGCCGGTCTGCTTGCGGCCCAGGTACTGGCAACCCAAGACCCGGCACTGATGAAAAAAATTGACGCTTTCCGCCAGCAGCAAACTGATACGGTGTTAAGCCAGCCTGATCCGTCGGAGCTCTCCTGATGCGGGTACTGGTTCTTGGTGCTGGCCAACTGGCCAGAATGATGGCACTAGAAGCTATCCCGCTGAATATTGAAGTACAGGCCTTTGATGTACGCAGTGATCAGATTGTCGACCCGATCAATCAACAGGTGTTGGGTGAAGGTCTGCAACAAGCGCTGCGTGATGCCGATGTAGTGACCGCTGAGTTTGAACATATTCCCCAGGCGGTGCTGGAACCTTGTGAGCAAAGTGGGAAGTTCCTGCCTGGCAGTCGCGCCATTCTATCCGGTGGGGATCGCCGTATTGAGAAAGCTCTACTGCAACAAGCTGGAGTCGCCAGTGCCGCTTACGCGGAAATCCACAGCAAAGCCGAGCTGGAAGCGGCGGTAGAGCAACTTGGCCTGCCTCTGGTACTGAAAAGTGCACTTGAGGGCTATGATGGCAAAGGACAATGGCGCGTAAAGCAGATGGAGCAACTGGATGCGGTCTGGGCTGACATAGCGCAATTTTTGAAGCAAGCCTCAAAAAAAGCCAAACAAGGCATTGTAGCCGAACAATTTATTCCCTTTGATTATGAAGTCTCTCTGATCGGTGCCCGGGGCAAAGATGGTCAATGTGTCTATTACCCACTGACCGAGAACCATCATGTCAATGGTGTACTCAGTGTGTCACTACCACACTCGTCCCATCCACTGCAGGCTCAGGCAGAGCGCATGTTTCAGGCTATTGCCAATGAACTGGATTATGTCGGTGTACTGGCGATTGAGTTTTTTGCCGTTGGCGAACGTCTGCTGGTCAATGAACTCGCACCACGGGTGCATAATTCCGGTCACTGGAGCCAGCAAGGTGCAGATACCAGTCAGTTCGCCAATCACATCCGTGCGGTTTGCGACCTTCCGCTGGGTGATACTGCCTTGATGCGTCCGACCCTGATGGTCAACATTCTGGGGCTGGATCAGCTGCCTGATAGTGTATTGGGTATACCTGGCCTGCACCTGCACTGGTACGGCAAAGCGCCACGGCCTGGCCGGAAAATGGGCCATATCAACCTGGCTGCGGATTCGACCGATGAGCTGAGACGACGCTTTTCCCAGCTAATGACCTTGTTGCCAGCAGACGACTTCCCGGAACTGGCACAAATGCAAAGCCGTATTAGCTAGGCAGAGACGGCTGCTCGGCCTGACAGTTTTTGTCAGCGCAGAGCAACTTGTCGCCTTTTGCGGTTTGCTTACGCACCAATAGTGGGTAGCCGCAACACTGACAGCGGCCGGTAACAGGCTGCTCATTCAGTAAAAACTTGCATTTGGGGTAACGGTTGCAGCCATAAAAGTGCTTGCCGTATTTACTAATCCGCTCTACCAACTGGCCTTTGTTGCAAGCCGGGCAGTCGAACTGCTCGGTTTGCATGGCCTCTTCATGGACCACAAAGTCACACGTCGGGTAATTGCTACAGCCGATAAACATACCATAACGGCCATTTTTTACCGCCAGTGGTTGTCCACAGCTCGGGCAAGGCTCATGCGGTAATACTTTGACTACACTGTGCTCATGCTCGTGCAATGGTTTGAGGTAATGGCAAGTCGGGTAATTGCTGCAACCCATAAAAGGGCCGTTTTTGCCGGATTTGATCAGCAGTGGATGTTGGCATAAAGGACATTCGCCCTGGTGCTGAGGCAGTTTGAACAGCGGATCGGGGTGCGATGTCATGGCTCAGGCTACCAACTTGAAACGAAGGCAGCCAGTATGCCATAACCTCAGGCCCGACCCAACAGAACTGTCCGTATCAATGCAACTGACCATCCGGCTCATCAAAGATCAGATCTTCCATCTGGGCATAGGCACATTCCCGGCCGGGTACATTGAACAGCACCATCAACACCACCCATTTCAGGTCGTCCAGGCAAATGCTCTGACCATCGAGGTCCATCACTCGATCCAACACCATCTCGCGGGTGCTGGCATCCAGCACATTGATTTGCTCCAGGAACATCAGAAAACCACGACACTGCGCATCCAGCTTGCGGCTCTCTTCCACCGTGTAAATACGGACAGAACTGACCGTCAACTTTGTCAGATAAGGTTTTACATGGCTTTCCTGCAGTTTGGAGAGACTGTCGAGCCACTGCAAGGCCCGGAAAATATCGTCATCATGAAAACCGGCCAGACTGAGCTCTTTGGTCAGGTCGGCGCGATCAGCATAAATTTCCGATTCATTGTGGATGTAGTTTTCGAACAGGTAAACGAGGATATCAAACATACTTAGGTACTCCTCACTCTGATGTAGCCACCAGGCACTACTGCCACCAGACCTGCCAGCTCAAGCTGCAGCAAAGCAATGGTCGTGTCCGCCACCGACAGCTGAGACCGTTCTGCGATCTGATCAACCGCAGTAGCTTCATCTCCTACGTTAGCTAACAAAGTGTCATCGAACAAGTCCGGCGTTGAATTTTTTTCACTTTGCTGTTGTTTTAGACCTGATTTTGCGAAAAAAGTCCATTCCTCCAAAATATCGGCGACGCAAGTGGTTAATTTAGCGCCTTGCTGGATCAAAGCATGGCAGCCGGCAGATTGCGGATGATAAATAGAGCCAGGAATAGCAAACACATCCCGGTTGGCTTCAACCGCCAAATGCGCACTAATCAGAGAGCCACTTTTTAACGCCGCCTCTACCACCAGAGTGCCCCGCGACAACCCCACCACTATGCGGTTTCGCTGCGGAAAGTGCGCCGGCCTTGCTTCTATCTCCGGGAAATACTCAGACACCAAAGCACCCTGCTGCATAATCTGGGCAGCTAACGCCTGATTGGATTTAGGGTAGATACGGGATAAACCATGCCCCAGCACGGCGATGGTGGGCCCATCGACCGATAACGCACCCTGATGAGCGCAACTATCGATGCCACGGGCCATGCCACTGGTGATCACATAGCCCTGCCGTACCAGCTCAGCAGCAAACTGATACGCGGTTTGTTTACCGGTAGGGCTTGGCTGACGGCTACCTACAATGGCCATTTGCGGCTGACTAAGTAATGCAGCATTGCCTGCGACAAACAATAAAATCGGTGGCTGACGAATTTGTTTGAGCAGCGCAGGATAACGCACATCCTCAAAGCCAATCAGGTGATGGAGGTCACTTTGACGCAGCCATTGTTCGGCTTGCTGCATGAACCTGGTGTCTGGTTTTTGTATCGCCATGGCCTGGCGTTCAGTCAGGCCTAATTGGCGCAAGGTGCTGGCAGGCTGGCGGCACAACTCCATAAGGGAGCAGTACGGTGCCAGCCGCTGCAGATGGTAACCATTGATGCCAGCCTGAGCCAGCACCAGGTAATTGAGCCTATCATCCATGATAGCATCCTGTGTATTAAGTATTTAGCTGAACATAGATCTAAGGGCTAACGATATGATCACCAACCCGCACCGGGCGATAGGTATCGGTCACAATCGCGAAGCTGGCTCGCTCAGTCACCTTGAACACCATTAAATGCCCCACTCTTTCCCGTGGCATTTTGATTTGTTCATGGCCAAAGTTGCTGGCCAGGCGCTGGTAACGGCTTGAGTCTTCCAGGTACACCGGCTGGCCATTGCGGCTATCCACCACAGTCGGCGATGGCCGCACAATATCCAGCATATGGCCTGGCTTTAACTGATCGTTCGTACCACGGTTAATGATTACAATATCCCACTTCGAAAATTCACGCAGCTTGGAGGTTGTTTCAATAATCAAGCCATCAATCGCCTGCTCCGGCCGTGCCATGTGGAAATACGCCGGCAAAGACTCACCATCAATAGCGGGCAGCACAATGTCACCTTGCCGTATTTCACGTTTTACATCCAGAATATGCAGCGATGCAGGCTCACTCCGTTCATTGCTGCCAGCGCGGAATGCCCGACTGGTCGCCACCAGGGTCATCGCATAGCCCAGGTTATCCCCGGTATCCGGATCGACATAGGGACGCCCTTTGCGGTAAATGGCATAGCCTTTGCCCGGCTCCAGCTCCCCTCTTGCGTACAGAATGTGCCCTTCTGTTGCATTTTTGACATTGCTACTGGCACCCAGAATGTAAGGCTTGCCTTCCAGCTCAGCAGCACTGAGCAACTGGTCATGGCTTAAAAATGGCCGAATCATTGCCAGCGGTACCGTGGTAATGGCATCCGGTCGGGTGTCTGTCACCCGGGTGTGCGGCGATAACCGACGCACCCGGTCATCCCGCACCAGCATCGGCCGGCCATCGGCATCATAAATCAGCCGCAATACATCACCAGGAAAAATCAAATGCGGGTTTTCTATTTGTGGGTTCATCCGCCACAACTGTGGCCAACGCCAGGGCTGGCTGAGGTAAATAGCAGAAATATCCCAGAGGGTATCGCCCTTTTTTACCACATAGCGCTCCGGTGCATCCTCGCGCACCTGCAGCACATCAGCAGCAGCCGTTACAGCAAAGCAAAAAGCGCATAGCGCTAAAAAGTGAAGGACAGGTTTTAACATGCCAGCATCCCCAGCGTGATCTTGTTGTAATTATGACAGACGAAGCTGTTCATTGTGCACATTAATGGCTAAAATTAGACCTTAGCACAGTTATTTCCTTTAAGCATAGTATTTGTGGAGCCTATGAGCGTACTTCGAGTGTTGCATTTCCCCGACGACAGACTGCGAACCGTTGCCAAACCGGTTGCCGAGATTACCCCTGAAATTCAGCAGCTTGTCAACGACATGCTGGAAACCATGTACGATGAGAATGGCATCGGTCTGGCGGCAACGCAAGTCGATCGTCATGTTCGGGTGGTGGTAATTGATGTATCTGAGCAACGTGATGAGCCTTTGGTGCTGATAAACCCGGAAATTATCGCCAAAAGCGGTGACACCACTTACGAAGAAGGCTGCCTGTCGGTGCCAAACAGCTACGCTCAGGTTGAGCGGGCCGCTGAAGTTACCGTCAAAGCACAAAATGCCAATGGCGACTGGTTCGAGCTGCAAGCCGATGGCCTGCTGGCTATTTGCATTCAACATGAGCTGGATCATTTGCTGGGTAAACTTTTTATTGATTACCTGTCGCCGTTAAAACGGGATCGGATCCGCAAAAAGCTGGAAAAAGAAGCCCGGCTGGCTGCCCGCCACGCCCTTTAACACAGGATAGATTGTGACCGCTCCTCTTCGTATTGTTTTTGCTGGCACCCCTGACTTCGCTGCCGAGCATCTGAAAGCGCTGCTAAACAGCAGCCATCAGCTGCTGGCCGTCTATACGCAACCAGACCGCCCGGCCGGCCGCGGCCAGCAACTGACTGCCAGCCCGGTGAAACAACTGGCACAACAGCATCAACTGCCGGTCTTTCAACCCGCCAATTTCAAAGATCCGGCGGCACAACAGCAGCTGGCAGAGCTCAATGCCGATGTGATGGTTGTCGTGGCCTACGGTTTGTTGCTGCCACAAGCGGTGCTGGACACCCCGCGCCTTGGTTGCATCAATGTCCACGGTTCCTTGCTGCCACGCTGGCGTGGTGCAGCGCCGATTCAACGGGCGATTTGGGCCGGTGATCATCAAACCGGTATCACCATTATGCAAATGGATAAAGGTTTGGATACCGGTGCTATGCTGAGCAAAGTGACCTGCGCCATTACGGATGCAGATACCAGCGCCAGTTTGTATCAGAAACTGGCAGAACTTGGCCCGGATGCCCTGGTGCAGGCTCTGAATGATCTGCCAACCTTACAAGATCAGGCCGAAGTCCAGGATGAGCGCCTGGCTTGCTATGCGGCCAAGCTGAGCAAAGAAGAAGCTGAACTGGATTTCCAAAAAACAGCTGCCCAGTTAGAGCGGGAAATTCGCGCTTTTAATCCCTGGCCCGTCAGTGTGCTGGCTCACGGCGAACACCGCATCAAGGTGTTGGCCGCACAGGTAGAGCCTGCGATAGAGCAAGCCACACCGGGCCAGATTCTGGCGCTGAACCGACAGGGCCTGAAGATTGCCACCGCTGAGCATGTATTGGTTATCACCAAACTACAACCTGCCGGCAAGAAACCGATGGCGATCGCCGACTTTATCAATGGCCGCGCCGACTGGTTCCAGCCCGGCAGTCTGATCCAGGCCGCCAAGACCCAAGCAAACAATGCCGGTTAATCTGCGTGCGCTGGCAGCGCAATCTTGCTATCAGGTGGTCGATCTGGGGCGCTCCCTGTCCGAAGTACTACCCAAAGCGCAACAACAACTGCAGGACAATAAAGATCAGGCCCTGTTGCAAGAGCTCTGCTTTGGTGTACTGCGCCATCTGGCTCAGTTGGATCATGTCTGTCGCCAACTGATGGATAAGCCACTGGTAAAAAAGCTCAGGCCACTGCAATTTTTGCTGTATGTGGGGATTTATCAGCTGCACTGGCTGCGCATTCCGGATCATGCCGCCATCAGCGAAACGGTGGATGGAGCCCGGGAGCTGAAAGGCAAGTCCATGACCGGCCTGATCAACGGCGTACTACGATCCGTGCAGCGCCGGCCAGAGCTGTTGCAGTTTGAACAGCAACCGCCGGCCATACGCTACAGCCATCCAGGCTGGCTGGTGCAGCAGCTGCAACAGGACTACCCGCAGCAATGGCCCGACATCTTACTGGCCAACCAACAAAAAGCCCCGCTTTGGCTCAGGGTCAATCAACAGCAAGTTGCCATCACTGACTTTACCGCCGCACTGAGTGCGGCTGATATTGGCTGGCAACAGCCGCTGGCTGACCTGCCGGAGGCGATTTTGCTGGAGCAGGCCCGTGATATCACCAGCCTGCCCGGCTATCAGCAAGGCTGGTTTGCCGTGCAAGATGCAGCCGCCCAGTATGCCGCTCATTTGCTGGAGCCGGCCAATGGCCAGCGCGTGCTGGATGCCTGTTGTGCCCCGGGCGGAAAAACCAGCCACCTGCTGGAACTGGCTCCTTCTGCCAGAGTGCTGGCGCTGGATGTCGATGCCAGCCGGTTAGAGCGAGTCCATGCCAACCTGGCACGATTACAGCACCAGGCCGAGGTGCAGGCTGCGGACGCCAGTGAGCCAGACCAGTGGTGGGATGGCGAGCCCTTTGACCGGATTTTACTGGATGCGCCCTGCTCGGCAAGTGGCGTCATTCGTCGCCATCCCGATATTCGCTGGCTGCGTAAAGCCAGTGACATCACAGCCCTGGCTGGCATACAGGCCAGGATGCTGCAGCAGCTGTGGCCGCTACTTAAACCCGGCGGCATCTTGCTCTACGCCACCTGCAGCGTGTTCAGCCGAGAAAACCAACAGCAGATCGATCACTTTTTGCAACAAACTCCGGATACTATCTTGCTGCCGATCCATGGGACAGCGACGGGCTGGCAAATCCTGCCCGGCCAGCAGCAGATGGATGGCTTTTTCTATGCTAAAGTGATGAAACAGCTCGAGGCAGAACAAACTTCATGAAAATCATCATTCTTGGTGCAGGACAGGTCGGCGGAACCCTGGCAGAAAATCTGGTCGGGGAAATGAATGAAATCACCGTGGTTGATACCAATATGGAGAAACTGCGGTTATTGCAGGATCGCTTCGACCTGCAGGTCATTCATGGCTATGGCGCCCATCCGGACATCCTGAAAAAAGCCGGCGCTGAAGATGCCGATATGCTGGTAGCCGTAACCAGCAGTGATGAAGTCAATATCGTAGCTTGCCAGGTCGCTTACAGTATTTTTCATACTCCGCTTAAAATTGCCCGCATCCGCAGCAATCAATACCTGAAGTACCGCGATCAATTGTTTCGCCGTGAAGACATGCCGGTGGATCACTTTATTGCCCCGGAAACTCTGGTCACCGATTACATCCGCCGGCTGATTGATTACCCGGGCGCTTTGCAGGTGGTGGAGTTTGCCCAGGGCAAAGTAAGTCTGGTTGGCTTGCGGGCCTATTATGGCGGTATGCTGGTGGGCCACGCCCTATCCACCTTGAAAGTGCATATGCCCAATATTGATGCCCGGGTCGCTGCCATTTATCGCCGTGGCACCTCGATCAAACCGCTCGGCACCACCGTGATTGAAGCCGATGACGAAGTGTTTTTTGTCGCTGCAACCAAACATATCCGGGTGGTGATGAGCGAACTGCAAAAGCTGGAAAGCAGCTATCGCCGTATTATGATTGCCGGTGGCGGTAACGTAGGCTACGGCCTGGCACGGGCGCTGGAAAACAATTACAGCGTGAAACTGATTGAGCGCAGCAAAGAGCGGGCCGAATTTCTGTCCGGCATGCTGGACAATACCCTGGTCTATGTCGGCGATATCTCTGATCCTGAATTGCTGGAAGAAGAGAATATCGAACAAATCGATGTGTTTATTGCCGTTACCAACGACGATGAAGCCAATATTATGTCGGCCATGCTGGCCAAGCGGATGGGCGCACAGAAAACCATTGTGCTGATCAAACGCGGCGCTTACGTCGACTTGCTGCAAGGGGGTGAAGTCGATATCGCGGTCTCCCCGCAGCAAGCGACTATTTCGGCCCTGCTAACCCACATTCGCCGTGGCGATATCGTTAATGTGCACTCGCTGCGCCGTGGTGCTGCTGAAGCCATCGAGGCCATTGCCCATGGTGATGAAACCACTTCCAAAGTGGTTGGCCGCGCCATTGGTGATATTAAGCTGCCGCCGGGTGCTACCATCGGGGCGATAGTGCGCGGTGATGAAGTCATCATTGCCCACGATCATATCCCCATTCAGACCGACGATCACATTATCCTGTTTTTAGTGGATAAAAAGCACATCAGCGAAGTGGAAAAGCTGTTCCAGGTCAGTGCAATATTCATTTAGTGGTTAGTTTTTCCAAAAAGCCGGGGTAAAGAGCACCAGCAAGGTGAATATCTCCAGCCGGCCGAATACCATCGCCAGCACCAGCAAATACTTGCTGATATCTGCCAGCTCGCCGTAATGCGAAGCCACTTCGCCAAGACCCGGCCCCAGGTTGTTCAGGCAGGCAGCGGTGGCGGTAAAAGCCGTCATATTATCCAGCCCGGTCATAATCAGCAGCAGCATAATAATCACAAACACCAGCGCATAAGCGGCGAAAAAGCCCCAGACCGCTTCCACCACCCGATCCGGCACCGCCCGTCGCCCCAGCTTAATGCTGTAGATGGCCCGTGGATGCACCAGCCGGTTCAGTTCACGCTTGCCTTGCAAGAACAGCAATAACACCCGCACCACTTTCATACCGCCCCCGGTAGAACCGGCGCAGCCACCAATAAAGCTGGAGAAGATCAACAGAATCGGCAAATACAAAGGCCAGTAAGCAAAGCCGCCGGTGGCAAAGCCCGCTGTGGTGGATATAGAAACGGCCTGAAACAGACCATGATCAAAGGCTTCCCAGGTGGTGTCATACACCTGGCTGCGCAGCAAACCAATAAAAATCAGCACGACCAGCGAGCCCTGAATAAACAAAAAGGCCCGCAGCTCAGGATCACGCCAGTAGGTCAGAATGTTTTTGCCGCGGATGGCCGCAAAATGCAGCGGGTAATTTAGTGCACTTAGCAACAAAAACACCACACAAATAATGTTGATGGCACTGCTGTTAAAGTGACCAATGCTGGCATCGTAGGTAGAAAAGCCGCCTATGGCGACGGTAGAAAACGAATGGCCAACCGCATCAAACCAGTTCATGCCGGCCAGCCGGTATGCCAGCGCACACGCCAGGGTCAGTGTCACATAAATCAGCCACAGGTGCTTAGCGGTATCGGCAATGCGCGGTGTGACTTTGTTGTCTTTCACCGGGCCAGGCGTTTCGGCCTTGTACAGCTGCATGCCGCCAACCCCCAGCATCGGCAGAATAGCCACCGCCAGAACGATGATGCCCATGCCGCCCAGCCACTGCAATTGCTGGCGGTAAAACAAAATAGCTTTTGGCAGGGTTTCAATGCCGGTTAGCACAGTAGCGCCGGTGGTAGTAAGGCCGGAAAAGGCTTCAAAGGTGGCATCGGCCAGGTTCATGCCGGTTTCCGGCGATAAGTACAGCGGTAAGGTACCTACAGCCCCCAGCACCAACCAAAACATCACCACAATCAAAAAGCCGTCCCGTACTTTCAGATCGCGCTGATAACTGCGGTTGGGGTACCAGATCAGCAGGCCAGCCGTGACACAAATAATAAAGGACAGCAAAAAAGGGACACCAGCACCGTCCTGATACCAGAGCGATACCAGGGCCGGTGGCAGCATGCTGACGCTGAACACAGCAACCAGTAACCCCAGAATACGGATAATGGAGCGATATTGCATAATTCCCCGAACTGGCGCTGTGCGCCAGATGGCTGCCGGCTGGTTAATCCAGCTGCAGCTCCCTGGTCATATTTTCATTGCGCTCCCGGTGCACGATGACATTGTCTTCGATCCGGATGCCACCAAAAGGCTTAAATGCCTGAATTTTATCCCAGTTTAGCAGCTTTTTCTGAGCAGCTGGCAGCTCATCCAATAAGGATTCGATAAAATACAAACCAGGCTCAATGGTATAAACCATCGAAGGTTCAATCAAGCGGGTGCAGCGTAGAAACGGATGCTGCTCTGGTGGCGGCAGATGGGTGCCGCGCTCATCCAGCATAAAACCACCGACATCGTGCACCTGCAAGCCAAGATGATGCCCCAAACCATGCGGGAAGAAAGCCTGGGTGATCTGCTGCTCTACCATGGCATCAGCTCCAAGACGGACAAAATCAAAATCCGCCAGCACTTCAGCAATTAACCGATGCGTTTGCAAATGCAGCTCGCTGTATTTGATGCCAGGCTTTAAGCCATCGACCATCTGCAAGGTAATGGCATCGACCCGTTTGATCAGCTCAGCAAACTCGTGGCCGCGATCAAAACTATAGGTGCGGGTGATATCGGCGGCATAGCCATGAAACTCGGCCCCGGCATCGATCAGAAAACTGTGATGCTGGGCTGGCTTTTGCCGCTCCAGCGCCGTGTAGTGCAGGATAGCGCAGTGTTGATTTAGCGCCACGATGTTACCGTAAGGCACTTCGTTTTCCGTCTGACCAACAGCCGCCAGGTAGGCCAACTGAATATCAAACTCAGAGCCGCCGGCATAAAACGCGGCTTTAGCGGCCCGGTGACCCGCCACCGCCATGCGGTTGGCCTGGCGCAGGCACTGCAACTCGTACTCGGTTTTATAGGCCCGGTGATAATGCAGAAAGTTCAGTACCGGCTCCGGGTTGATTTCACTAAAGCCGAGCGCCTGAGCAACTTCCAGGTACTCACCTAAATACGCCAGCCGCTCTTTATCGTACGGCAGCAATTGCTCAACCTGATTCGCTTTCTCCAGCAGCTGGATATCAAAATGCTCGGCCCAAAAATCGCCCGGCACATCCGGTACTTTGTGCCAGAAATCTTTTGGCCGGTAAAAAATCAATTTCGGCTTATTGACACCATCGACCTGCAACCAGCAGTGCGGGTTATCCACCACCGGCAACCAGGCTTTAAAATGCGGGTTGGCTTTAAACGGATAATCCATGTCATCGAGAAATTTGCGCTTGGTCTGGCCGGAGTGAATCACCAATCCATCCAGGTTTTCCCGCTCCAGCAATTGGCGGGTTCGTTGTTGCAAAACCTGAATGTGGCTGGCGTAGCTTGCAGGATCAATTACCGTCATAGCACTCTTCTTCCTGTGTTGTCGCGACGTAAATACAATGCCTTATGATAGCATCAATCCTTGGCCTGCCCAATCCGCATCCCCACTAAGGGGGCAAACACATCCACCGGTTGATCCATCCGGATATTGTAAATCTGATAATACGCCATAACCGCTTTGACGTACTCGCGGGTTTCGCGAAACGGAATGGTTTCAATCCAGATATCCGCCGGCACAGCCTCATCTTTCGGGATCCACTGCCGAACCCGGCCATAACCGGCATTGTAAGATGCAGTCGCAATCAGCAGGTTGCCATCGTTACGGCGCATCAGGTAATTCAGGTAGTTGGTGCCATAGTCGATATTGGTGATCGGGTTGTACAACTGGCCCAGCTGCACCGGCTGGCGGGCAATGTAATTGGCGGTATCCGGCATAATCTGCATCAGGCCGCGGGCGCCAACCGGTGAGTTGGCATCCACCATAAAGGAGCTTTCACGCCGGGTAATCGCCATGGCCCAGGCCGGGTCCACCTCTGCTTTGCCGGCAAATTCCGCCATCTCTTCTTTAAAGGCCAATGGAAAGCGCAGTTCAATATCATCCCAAAAACCCACATCGGCCAGGGAGAAAATCGACCGCTCATACCATTGCATCTGCGCCGCTAAGCGGGCGGAAGCCAGCTTGGTCTGCTCATCGGCCGTGCGCTGTAAATGATTCCATTCGCGCCGCGCTTCCGTCATCCGCCCCAGTGCCAGCCACTCCTGCGCACGCTGCACCGAAGGGTGCCCACCCAGATCAGCCACTTCACCATCGGTTACCGGCACTGGCCGGTGCGATAAGCTGGGAGGCAAGCCCAAACGGGATGCCGCCATAAAACCGTAGTAGTTACGCCGCTGCGCCAGCGCACGCCACAACACATCGGCCTGCGTTTGCTGGCCCTGTTGCTCCAGCGCCCGTGCCAGCCAGTACTGCCAGGCGGCACTTTGTTGCAATTCGGCCGGCATGCTTTCAATCAGTTGTTGCACTCGCGGCCAGTCTTGCTGTTTCAGCACGTGGGCGATACGCCAGTGCGCCAGGGTATCATCCATGTGCTCGACCGGTACCTGCACCATCCAGGCATCGGCTCGTTCATCCCCCCGGCTTGCCAGGGCCACCGCAAAAGCACGGATCACCATCTGCCGCTGGGTTTCGGTAAAATGCGGGTCCTCGGCAAAACGCTGCCAGGTGCTCAGTGCCTGATCCGGATTACGCCAGATCAAGCGGCGCAGGCCATAAGCCAATACTTCGCGCTCACGTGGGTCACGACGGGGGAAAAAATTGCTCTGTGCCACCACGGCCGGGTTGCGCCTGGCCCGGATCCATAAGTCCACCAGGTACTGATCTCGCGCCGGCATCAGGCCGCGCAAATAAGGCAATAAATTGGCCTGACCGCCATCGGCTACCTTGCCAACCCGCTGCCAGATCACCTCAGGGGTCATCTGACCGGCATCACGCCAGCGGGTAAACAGGGGATCGCAGGCTCTGGGTTGCGATACCCCGACCGTCCAGAGCTCACGCACCTCCGGCCAAATCTGTGCCGGCGCTTCTTTTTCCAGCCGAAACCGCAGTGCGTGACAGTGCAGCTCGGCATCCTGGGTAGGCCGGTAATTGGCTAAAAACAGCTCAGCCGAGCGACGCTGCGCCAGATACAGCAGCCAGCGCTTGCGCAGCGGCCAGTCCATCGGCGTGCCCTGATAGCGGGTTAAAAAGCGCTCAATGGCATCACTGGCCGATAAGCGCCCTTCCAACCAGCGTTGCTCCAGATAAGGTTGCAATGGATAGTCGGCCAGTTGCTCAAGCCATTGTTCGGCTTGCGCCCGGTTGGTCGAGCCAATCCGCAGCTCGGCATGAAGAAACTGCTCACGCTGCTGACTGCGTAGCAAGGTTTCTTCATCGATCGGCTCATCGGCACAGAGCCAAACCGGCACGACCAGGATCGCACCCAGTGTCAGCCACCATCCTGCCCGCTGCTTTATCGAACGCTTAAGCATGCTTTCAATCCATTTCCTGCCTATAGTTAGAACCACTCTCGCGCTAAAACGAATGGATCTGGCAAAAATCAAACGCCTGTTTAAAAAACAGTTGAATTTTCCAGCCATCCGCGACACACTGGAATGAACGCTATCTCATCGTACCAGTTAGCGCGTGACCCTACGCAACATGACCTGACTTAAAGGGAGACCATGCATGATGTATCAAAGTCCACGCATTACCGTCGAACAACTCGCAGACGGTATTGCCAAGTTTACCTTCAATGCTGAAGGCTCCGTCAACAAGTTCGACCAACAAACCTTAGCAGATTGCAAGGCGGCTTTGGAACAGCTGCAGCAAGATAAATCGGTAACTGGCGTGCTTTTCACCAGTGGTAAAGATAACTTTATCGTCGGCGCCGATATCACCGAATTCTTGCCGGTGTTCCAACGCGACGAACAAGAACTTATCCCCTGGATCAAACAAGCGTCCGATGTCTTCGATCTCTGTGAAGATTTACCGGTGCCAACCGTGGTGGCGATCCGTGGCTTTGCGCTCGGTGGCGGCTGTGAGTGGACTCTGGCCTGTGATTACCGGGTCGGTGACAGCAGCACCAAAATTGGTTTGCCAGAGGTCAAACTGGGCCTGATGCCAGGTTTTGGCGGTACCGTGCGTTTGCCGCGCATCATTGGTGCCGACAATGCGATGGAGTGGATCACCACTGGTAAAGATCGCAATGCGGTCAAAGCCCAGCAGGAAGGCTTAATCGATGCCGTCACTGCGCCGGAGAAGCTGGAAGCGGTGGCATTGTCCATGTTGCAGGATGCCATTGCCGGCAAACTAAACTGGCAGCAAAAGCGTGCGGTCAAGCTGCAACCACTAAAACTGAACAAAACCGAAGCCACCATGAGCTTCAGCACTGCCAAAGGCATGGTGTTTGCCACCGCCGGTAAGCATTACCCAGCGCCGATGGTTGCAGTGCAAACCATTGAAGCGGCTGCAGGGTTGGACCGTGCCGGTGCCATGGCATTGGAGAATCAGGGCTTTGCCAAGCTGGCCAAAACCGATGCCGCCACTGCTCAGATTGGTCTGTTCTTAAACGATCAGCTGATCAAAGGCAAAGCAAAAAAAGCTGCCAAAACGGCCAGCAAAGCGGTCAACAAAGCCGCCGTACTGGGTGCCGGCATCATGGGTGGTGGTATTGCGTACCAGTCGGCCAGCAAAGGCGTGCCGGCGGTGATGAAAGACATCAATCAGCAAGCGCTGGAGCTCGGTATGGGCGAAGCGACCAAGCTGCTCGCCAAACAAGTCGAGCGCGGACGCTTGGACGCTGTCGGCATGGCCAAAGTCATTGCCAGCATTACGCCATCACTAAGCTATGAAAGCGTAAAAGACGCCGATATCGTGGTGGAAGCTGTGGTGGAAAACCCGAAAATCAAAGGCGCGGTGTTAAAAGAAACCGAAGCCTTGCTGAGCGATGATGCCATTTTAACCTCCAACACCTCGACCATTTCCATCAACTCACTGGCCGAAAACCTGAGCCGGCCGCAGAACTTCTGTGGCATGCACTTCTTCAACCCGGTACACCGGATGCCGTTGGTTGAAGTCATCCGTGGCAAAGATACCTCGGAAGAAACGGTAGCCGCTGTGGTGGCGTACGCTGCCAAAATGGGTAAGTCGCCGATTGTGGTCAATGACTGCCCGGGTTTTTTCGTCAACCGGGTGCTGTTCCCCTACTTCGCTGGCTTTAGTAAGCTGGTGCTGGATGGCGCCGACTTCACCCAAATCGACAAGGTGATGGAAAAGCAGTTCGGCTGGCCGATGGGCCCGGCGTATTTGCTGGATGTGGTGGGGCTGGACACCGCCTTCCACTGCACCGATGTCATGGCCGCTGGTTTCCCAACCCGCATGGCCAAGCTGGACAATGATCCGGTCGCTGCCATGTACCAGGCCAACCGCTACGGCCAGAAAAACGGCTTTGGTTTTTATGCATACAGCAAAGATGCCAAAGGCAAGCCGAAAAAAGCGGTGGATGACGCCAGCCGCGAACTGCTGGCTGGCATTTGCCACAGCGCCACCGAGTTTAGCGCCGAAGACATCATTGCCCGCACCATGGTGCCGATGATCAACGAAACCATTCGCTGTCTGGAAGAAGGCATTGTCGCCAGTGCCGCTGAGGCCGATATGGGCTTGATTTACGGCCTGGGCTTCCCGCCCTTCCGCGGTGGTCCGTTACGCTACGTCGATACCCTGGGTCTGGCCAATTTCGTCGCTCTGGCCGACAAGTACGCCCATCTGGGTGAAATTTACCAGGTTACCGATAAAACCCGCGCCATGGCCGCCGATGGCCAGCGTTTCTTCCCGGTCTAAGCGCAGGAGTCTAACAGATGAAAAACGCCGTAATTGTTGATTGCATCCGTACCCCGATGGGCCGTTCGAAAAACGGCATCTACCGTAATATCCGTGCTGAGTCATTATCAGCCCATGTAATGGCCTCCTTGCTGGCACGTAACCCGCAGCTGGATGCCAGCGAGATTGATGACATCATCTGGGGCTGTGTGCAACAAACCCTGGAGCAAGGCTTTAACGTCGCCCGCAATGCTTCCTTGCTGGCCGGCATTCCGCACTCAGTCCCTGCCGCCACCATCAACCGTTTGTGTGGCTCTTCCATGCAGGCACTGCACGATGCGGTTAAATCCATTCAAACCGGCATGGGTGAGGTGTACCTGATTGGTGGTGTCGAGCACATGGGCCATGTGCCAATGAATCATGGGGTGGACTTTCACCCGGCCTTAGCCACCTCTGTGGCCAAAGCTGCGGGCATGATGGGCCTGACCGCCGAGTTGCTGGGTAAGATGCATGGCATCAGCCGGCAGCAGCAGGATGAGTTTGCCGCCCGCTCACACCGGCTGGCGCATGAAGCCACGGTGCAAGGCCGCTTTAAAAACGAAATCATCCCAACCGAAGGGCACGATGCCGATGGCGCTTTGCGGGTGTTCGATACCGACGAAGTGATCCGGCCGGAAACCACAGTGGAAGGTTTAAGCCAGCTGCGGCCGGTGTTTGATCCGGCCAATGGTACCGTCACGGCCGGCAGCTCGTCTGCCCTGTCCGATGGCGCTTCCGGCATGCTGGTGATGAGCGAAGACAAAGCCAAGGCGCTGGGCCTGCCCATCCGTGCTTATGTCCGCGGTATGGGTGTAGCTGGCTGTGATCCGTCCATCATGGGCTATGGCCCGGTGCCAGCGTCGAAAAAAGCGCTGAAAATGGCCGGTGTTAGCATCAGCGACATCGACTACGCTGAGCTCAACGAAGCCTTTGCTGCGCAGGCCCTACCTGTAATGAAGGATTTGGGCCTGCTGGACGTCGCCGATCAGAAAGTGAACCTCAATGGCGGCGCCATTGCTTTGGGGCATCCACTGGGTTGTTCCGGCTCCCGCATCAGCACCACCTTGCTGAATGTGATGGAAGCTAAAGACGGTAAATATGGCCTGGCGACCATGTGTATTGGCTTGGGCCAGGGCATTGCTACCGTATTTGAACGGCCTTAAGCTGGCAGCAACACTGACAATCGCTTAGAATAAGGGCCGTTTATACGGCCCTTTTTTTCTGGTTTCAAACAAACTCAGGCCGTGCAGCCCTATTGGAGTATTGATGCAACCACTGTTTGAAAACGCCAGCCAGACCCTGGATGCCCTGGGCCTGCGCTGCCCGGAGCCAGTGATGATGACCCGGCTGGCTATCCGAAAGATGGCGGTGGGCGAAACCCTGCTGATTATCGCCGATGATCCGGCGACGACACGCGATATCCCCAGCTTTTGCCGCTTTATGGATCACCAGTTGCTGGCCAGCGATACCGCAGAGTTGCCCTATCGGTATCTGGTAAAAAAAGGAACTTAAAGTGTTTTGGCCGCTGATAAAAGACTCACTCCCGCTAAAAGCCCTGCTGTTGTTGCTGTTTGGTTTATCGATTGCCTGGCAAGGCTGGACTGCCTTTTCTATCATCCTGCTATCGATAGCCGTCGAAGGCATACTGGCTCATTATCAGCAAAGCAACACCACTGAGTGGACAGCTTGCAACGATATCCTGGCTCTACTCTCCATAGGCGATGATGGCAGCCTGCGCGTTGGTATGGAAAAAACAGCAAACCTGCCTTCCGTTCTTGTGGAGTTACAGCAAGACCATCGCTACGGCTATCTGCGAATCACACTGAATACCAATGGTCCTTTGCATTACCGTTTCCCGCTGGAGCAACTTGAGCCGCTGCAACATTGGTTCAACTCTGAGTTGCCCGATATTCAAATAAAGCATCAGCTTCAAAACTGAGCCATAACAAGCAGCCATATCTACAGTGCCCAGCGAGCCGACACTTTCATTGCAGCTATACCGGGCATACCTAGTCATATCGCAAAATCCGGGCGGTTCATGGCCCCTTGCTGGCTTTTGCAGCAGGCTGTTGCCACACTAAAAAGAAAACCCGAGGCAATGATGCGCACCCTACTCCTTTGCTTATTTTTCGCTACTCTGTTATTACCGCTCAGTGCTGCTGAGCGCACTCCTTCTGCACCAGAGCGGGATCAAGGTGATGGTCCTCACCAACGGTTGATTCTTCGCGGGGGCATCCTGATTAGCGGCGAGGGCGCCCCACCGGTTGGCCCGGTCGATATCGTCATTGAACAAGACCGCATTGTGCAGGTTGCCATTGTCGGCTATCCGGATGTGCCGGTACTGGAAAACCGCCGGCCTAAAGCATCAGCGGGCGATCAAGAGATGGATGTCAGCGGCATGTACATCCTGCCCGGTTTTGTCGATATGCATGCCCATATTGGTGGCTCAGCCCAAGGGATCCCAGCAGAGTATGTGTTCAAGTTGTGGCTGGCCCATGGTATTACCACAGTACGTGAGCCTGGCAGTTTTAATGGCCTGGATTGGACCTTACGCCACGTAAGGGCAGCCGAACAAAACAGCATTGTAGCACCCCGTATTATTCCCTATGTCGGCTTCGGCCAAGGCTTAGGGCGGCCTATTGGTAATGCCGAGCAAGCCCGGCAATGGGTGCGGCAGATCAAACAAGCAGGTGCCGCTGGTATTAAGTTTTTTGGTGCCACGCCAACCATTATCTCCGCAGCGCTGGATGAGGCGCAGCAACAGGGGCTCGGTACCATGATGCACCATTCCCAGCTTAATGTGATGCGCACCAATGTGCTCGACAGTGCCCGCATGGGACTGAACTCAATGGAGCACTGGTATGGCTTGCCCGAAGCTTTATTTACCCGTCAGGTGATTCAGCATTACCCAGCCAATTACAATTACCAGAACGAACAGGATCGCTTTGGTGCTGCGGGTGAGCTCTGGCGCCAGGCCGCTGAACCAGGCTCCGACAAATGGAATGCGGTACGGGACGAACTGATCGCACTGGACTTTACCATCAACCCAACGCTCACCATCTACGAAGCCAGCCGGGATGCTGCCGCCCAGCGTAATGCCGAGTGGCACCAGCACTATACTTTGCCCACACTGGAGCGCTTCTTCACGCCCAGCCGCTACGCCCATGGCTCTTACTGGTTCGACTGGACCACCGATCATGAAATCAGCTGGCGTGAAAACTACCGCATCTGGATGCAGTTTTTAAACGACTACAAAAATCATGGCGGCCGGGTCACGGTAGGTTCCGATGCCGGTTACATCTACAAAATTTATGGTTTTGCTTTTGTGCAAGAACTGGAGCTATTGCGCGAAGCCGGCTTTAATGCACTGGAAGTTATTCAGGCCGCCACTTTAAATGGCGCCATTGCGCTTGGTATGGAGGATGAGATTGGCAGTGTGGTTCCCGGCAAGAAAGCCGATCTGCTGATTGTTGCGGAAAACCCACTGGCTAACTTTAAAGTACTGTATGGTACTGGCCATTACCGACTGGATGAGCACAACCAACCGATGCGCACGAAAGGTGTACGCTACACCATCAAGGATGGCATTATCTATGATGCGCAGCGCCTGCTGGCCGATGTGCGGGCTATGGTTGAGCGCGCCAAAGCTTCTGAAGCACAACCTTAAATTCGCTCCAACTTCCCCAGGCATTCATAGCGGCTCCCGAGAGCCGCTCATCAAAAGATTTCCACAGCCGTTAAAATTCTTTGAAATAGAACTTGCCTTTTATAATTACAGATGTAATCTTAATTGAATTACAACCGTAATCGTTGAGGCAAACCATGTTAGATATCAGCAATGCCGAGCTGGATGTGATGCAGATAATCTGGCAACAACACCCCTGTACCGCCGCAGAGGTGATCGCCCGCTTGCAGCAGCAAAAAGACTGGCACGAAAAAACCATTAAAACCCTGCTGAACCGTTTAGTAACCAAAGGCGCGCTTAGCTATCAGACGCAGGGACGGGCTTACCTGTACAGCCCCTGCATAGCCCAACAGGACTATCAACAACAAGCCAGTGGCAGCTTTGTGCAAAAACTCTTTGCTGGCCGGGTAGCCCCACTGGTCGCCAGCTTCGCACGCAAGCATGAACTGAGTAGTGCCGATCTGGCTGAGCTGAAGCAGCTGGTAGCCGAGCTTGAGCAACAACAGGAGGAGAAACCATGATGCTATGGCTTTGGCAAAGCAGCCTGCTGCTGATTCTGGTTTTGGTGCCACTCTTGCTGCTGCATCCCTGGTTGCTGCAACGTTTGGGAGCCCGCAGTTGTTATTTGCTCTGGGCAGCGGTACCGCTCACACTGTTGTTGCCGCTGCTGCCCGACATTCAACTGGCTCAGCCTGCTCAGCCAGCCTTGATAGAAACGCTGCAAGTTAATGTCAATCAATGGCAGCAGGTGGTTCAAGGAAGCAGCACCGGTACAACCGTCCTGTTCCGGCTATGGCTGACTGGTACGGCTTTGCTGCTCATCATTTGCCTTAGTAGCCACCTCCGACTTCACAACCAATTGCGCCGAGGCCGCCAACACCGATACTCCCAACTGCGTTGTTACCTCAGCCAGCACAATCTTGGACCAGCTATTTTTGGCATGTTAAAGCCTAACCTGATCCTGCCTGCAGATTTTCGCCAGCGCTTTAGCCGTACACAGCGACGTTTGATCCTGCAACATGAATTGGCACACTGGCAACGGGGTGACTTGCACGCCAACCTACTGGCGGTATTTCTGCTGTGCCTGTTCTGGTTTCACCCTATCGTCTGGCTGGCATACCGGCGTTACCGTGCCGATCAGGAGCTGGCTTGCGATGCCGAGGTGCTTTCGCGACACCCCAAATCCACACCATTTTGCTATGCCAATGCACTGCTGGCAGCAATGCAGTCGGTGCCCAAACCCACAGTGCAATTTCAACCTTTTTTCCATCACTATGGAGCAACCAACACCATGAAAGAACGACTGCAACAACTGAAACAGCAACATGGCTTCAGCAAGACCCCCGCCCTCCTGTTATTAGCCGCTCTGGTTAGTTCAGGCCTGTTATGGCAACAACCCGCAAAGGCAGAAAGTACCCTAGAACAATCAGCTACTGTCGCAACACCTATAGTGCGGATTGAGCCGCGCTATCCGGTAAAAGCGGCTCAGGAAGGTATTACTGGCTGGGTTACTCTAAGTTTTACCATCGATGATAATGGGGTACCTGAGGATCTGCGTGTGGTAGCTTCTCATCCGGCAGATGTGTTCGATGCCGAAGCTTTACGAGCAGTCAGTCGCTGGCGCTATCATCCGGATAATGCCAATAGTTCTTTGACGATTCAGCTTAATTTTGAAATGGATGAAGCTGACCCAGCTTGATTTTCCCAAGTCAACTTTACCTTCTGTAACACCGCTTCATTGTGAAGCGGTATCCTCATATCCAATATGTGTACCGTGCTCATCCCTTCGCTTTACCATAAATTGCCTATTGGCTTTATACTGCCAGAGACCTGTGCCAGAATAACATTTTGCAGTAGGAATCAGTATGCAGCTTTCAACCCAGGATCTGGATATTTTGCTGGCCGAGCCTTCGGATGTGCAACGCAAAATTATCCGGCAAAAGCTTAAAGCCGAAGCCGTGCATCAGGTCGCTGAAGCGGCTAGTTTGCAGCAGGCCATCACGGCTATCCGGCAGCACCGCCCCGATGCTATTGCCAGTGCCTTGCACTTTGCCGATGGCACCGCACTGGAACTGCTGCAGCAACTAAAGACCGAACCCACTACCGCTGATATTCCGTTCTTGCTGGTTTCCAGTGAAACCCGCAAAGAACAGCTGGAAGCCTTTAAGCAATCCGGTGTCATTGCCATTTTGCCTAAACCTTTTGATGCCGAGCAGCTGGGTAAAGCCCTGAATGCCGCCATCGACTACATCAGCCCTTCTGAGCTGGAGCTGGATTTGTTCGATGTGCAGGATGTGCGGGTGCTGATTGTTGATGACAGCCGGCTGGCCCGCAACCATATCCGCAGGGTGCTGCAAAACCTGGGCATGCAGCATATTATTGATGCCGACGATGGCCAGCAGGCCATCACCTTGCTGCAACAGCAGATGGTGGATCTGGTGGTCACTGATTACAATATGCCGGAAGTGAATGGCGAAGAGCTGACCCGCTTTATCCGTGAACACAGTACCTTATCGCACATTCCCATCCTGATGGTCACCAGTGAAGCCAACGACGCGCACCTGGCTAATATTGCGCAAAGTGGCATCAATGCGCTGTGCGATAAGCCTTTTGAACCCGCTGCAGTAAAAGAGTTGTTGTATCGTATTTTAGGTCAGGACTGACAAGCGCATCACTGAGTATAAAAACGCCAGCATAAACGCTGGCGTTTTTTATGTTGCTAGCAACGATTAGCTTTGCAGCAAGGAGATATCGGCTACCTCTAAAAACAGCTCGCGCAGTTGCTTCAACAGTGCCTGACGGTTCGCCCGAACGGCCATATCCTCGGCATTCACCATCACCCCATCAAAGAAGCTATCGATAACTGCACGCATTGCGGCCAGATGAGCCAGCCCATCACTGTAGGAGGGCGCTGTGGCCTGGTACTGCTGCTCAGCCAGGATGGCCTGATACAGCGCCTGCTCTGCCGCTTCGGTCAGCAGCTCTGGCTGCACCGTATCGGCGATAGCGCCATCCACTTTGGCCAGGATATTGGCAACCCGTTTATTGGCTGCTGCCAGTGCTTCAGCAGCATCCAGCTCGCGAAAAGTAGCTACCGCTTTGACACGGCGATCAAAGTCAGCAGGAGTGGTAGGCCGGCGAGCCAGCACCGCCTGGATCACATCGACCGCATAGCCCTGCTCCTGATACCAGCTACGGAAACGCCCCAATAGAAAGTCCAATACCTGCTCAGCCACATCCGGCTGTGTCAGTTTGTCACCAAAGCTTCGCTGGCTGGCTGCGATCAAATCAACCAGATCGACCGGCAGCTCTTTTTCAACCAGAATGCGCAGGGCCCCTATCGCCGCCCGGCGCAGTGCGAAAGGATCCTTATCGCCTTTAGGTGCCTGGCCAATGCCAAAGATCCCAACCAGCGTATCCAGCTTATCGGCAATGGCTACCGCACAGCTTTCCAATTGGGTTGGCAAGCTGTCACCAGCAAAACGTGGCATGTACTGCTCATTCAGCGCCAGAGCGACGGCTTCGGCTTCACCATCCAGCCGGGCATAATGCATGCCCATAATGCCCTGCACTTCCGGAAACTCACCGACCATATTGCTCATTAAATCCGTCTTTGACAGCAGGCCAGCCCGGCTGGCTGCAGCCACATCAGCGCCTATGGTGCTGGCAACCCAACCAGCTAACTGACTGATCCGCTCAGATTTTTCTGCCAAAGTACCCAATTGCTGCTGGAACAATACCGTCTGTAAACTTGGCAAGCGATCGACCAGTTTAGTTTTCTGATCGGTGACAAAGAAAAACTCGGCATCGGCCAAACGTGGCCGCACCACTTTTTCGTTGCCTTCAATAATTTGCTGAGGATCTTTGCTGCGAATATTACTAATAAAAATAAACTGATTCAGTAAGTTACCAGCTTCATCCTGCAGCGGGATGTATTTCTGGTTGTCTTTCATGGTGGAAATCAATGGCTCGGCTGGTACCGCCAGGAAACGCTGCTCAAAACTGCCCACCAATAACTCGGGCCACTCGACCAAAGCAGTAATTTCATCCAGCAAGGCCTTATCCAATAAAGGAACCGCCTTCAGCTCCTTGGCTTTACTAGCCACCGCATCGGCAATCAACTGTTGCCGCTCAGCAAAGTCGGCCACTACAAAAGCAGCTTTTAGCTGAGGCAAATAATCATCCGCATGCTGGAAGCTGACTTTCTCCGGTGCATGAAAGCGATGGCCATAGCTCAGGCGGCCGGCCTCACGCCCTAGAATGGTCGCCGGAACCACTTCAGTGCCATACAGCATCACCACAGTATGCACCGGGCGAATAAACAGCGCATCGGAATTGCCCCAGCGCATCGGCTTGGCAATTGGCAGTTTGTGCAGCGCTGATTTCACCACATCCGGCAGCAATTGCCGGCTATCACTGCCCGGTAGCTGTTGTTTGTACAGCAGCCAGGCACCTTTATCGGTTTCCAGTCGTTCGGCCTCAGACACTTCAATGCCCAAACCTCTGGCCCAGCCTGCGGCTGCCTTGCTGGGGTTACCATCGGCATCAAAGGCAGCACTGAGCGCCGGCCCACGCTTTTCAACCACCTTATCGGCTTGTTTGGCTTGAAGCTGATTGACCCGAACGGCCAGCCGGCGTGGTGCTGCGTACCAGCTTATCTCTGCATGTGCTAACTCCAGCGCTGCCAGCTCGGCCTGAATGTTGTCGGCAAAAGAACTAGCCAGTGTTTTCAGTGCCTTGGGTGGTAACTCCTCGGTACCAATTTCAACCAAAAAATCCTGCGCCATTACGATGCCTCCTGCGCTGAGGTTTTACAAAGCGGAAAGCCAAGTGCTTCCCGGGCGGCGTAGTAGGCTTCGGCACAGGCTTTGGCCAAGGTACGTACCCGCAGGATGTAACGCTGACGCTCTGTCACCGAAATCGCATGGCGCGCATCCAGCATATTGAACGCATGCGATGCTTTCATCACTTTCTCGTAAGCGGGCAACGGCAGCCCCTGTTCAATCAGGTAGTGGCTTTCTTTTTCACACTGATCAAACAGCGCAAACAAAGCAGGCACATCAGCATGCTCAAAGTTATAGCGCGACTGTTCCACTTCATTTTGGTGAAACACATCGCCGTAGCTGACTTTACCCAATGGGCCATCGGCCCACACCAGATCGTAGATACTGTCCACGCCCTGAATGTACATGGCAAGACGCTCCAGACCATAGGTGATTTCACCGGATACCGGCTTGCACTCCAGGCCACCAACCTGCTGGAAATAAGTAAACTGGGTCACTTCCATACCATTTAGCCACACTTCCCAGCCCAGCCCCCAGGCGCCAAGCGTCGGTGACTCCCAGTTGTCTTCGACAAAGCGAATGTCATGCACTAAGGTATCGATACCCAGCTCGCGCAAAGAGCCCAGGTACAGCTCCTGAATATTATCCGGCGATGGCTTTAACAGCACCTGAAATTGATAATAGTGCTGCAAACGGTTCGGGTTTTCGCCATAACGGCCATCGGTTGGCCGGCGACATGGCTGCACATAGGCAACATTGGTTGGCTCAGGGCCTAACGAGCGTAAAAACGTCATCGGGTGAAAAGTACCCGCGCCCACTTCCAAATCCAAGGGTTGCACGATGACACAACCCTGGCGTGCCCAGTAATCCTGCAAGGCCAGGATCAGACCCTGAAAGGTATTCAAGTCATACTTTTGCATGGGTTTTAGTTTCCATCTATGTAAAAAGGGGCAGGCAGATGCTGGCCCCTTTTGGGTTCATTTCGTCAATCGTTTGCCAGACCTAGACGTCCAGGTTGGCGACCCGCAATGCATTCTCTTCAATAAAGGCCCGGCGTGGTTCAACGTGATCGCCCATCAGAGTGGAGAATAACTGATCAGCGCCAATGGCATCTTCAATAGTCACCTGCAGCATACGACGGGTGTTTGGATCCATGGTGGTTTCCCACAGCTGATCCGGATTCATCTCCCCCAAGCCTTTGTAACGCTGAATATAAAGGCCTTTCTTCGACTCGCTCATCAGCCACTCCAGCGCCTCTTTAAAGCTGCTTACCGGCTTGGTTTTCTCACCACGGCGCACATAGGCGCCCTCTTCCATCAGATCGCGAATTTCATTACCAAGTGATGCAATACTCTGGTAATCGCGTGAGCTGATAAAGTCGTGGTGCAGGACATAATCGTACTCGATGCCATGTTGGCGTACGGTGACTTTAGGCAAGAATAAATGACGCTCACGGTCTTCGTGCACCTGATGCACATAGCTGGTGCCATTACCTTCCTGCGCTTGCAGTTGCTCGACCAGGTTTTTTACCCAGCCACTGACAAAGTCGTGATCTTTGCACTGCTCCACGCTAAGCGCTGGTACATAAATCAGCTCATGCAGTAACAGGTAAGGAATTTTCCGGGCCAGCCGGTCCAGCGTATCCATCACTTTATGATATTGACGGACCAGGGTTTCCAACTGAGCACCACCAATGCCTGGTGCATTCTCATTGACATGCAAGCTGGCCTCATTCAGCGCCAGCGTAGTCAGGAACTCAATGCGGGCGGCTTCATCTTTCAGGTATTGTTCCTGTTTGCCTTTTTTCACCTTGTACAGCGGCGGCTGCGCAATATAGATGTAGCCTTTCTCTATTAACTCTGGCATCTGCCGGTAAAAAAAGGTCAGCAACAAGGTACGAATGTGCGAACCATCGACGTCCGCATCCGTCATCAAAATGATGCTGTGGTAACGAATTTTATCCGGGTTGTACTCTTCGCGACCAATGCCGCAACCAAGCGCAGTAATCAGCGTGCCGACTTCCTGTGAAGACAGCATTTTATCAAAACGGGCTTTTTCCACGTTCAGGATTTTACCTTTCAGAGGCAAAATAGCCTGATTCTTCCGGTTACGACCTTGTTTGGCAGAACCACCGGCCGAGTCACCCTCCACGATGTAGAGTTCGGATAAGGCCGGATCTTTTTCCTGACAATCCGCCAACTTACCGGGCAAGCCAGCGATATCCAGCGCGCCTTTACGGCGTGTCATTTCCCGCGCTTTACGGGCAGCTTCACGGGCACGGGCTGCATCGACAATCTTTGTCACGATGATTTTGGCATCGTTCGGGCTTTCCAGCAGATACTCGTTCAGACGCTCATGCATAGCGCTCTCTACCGCCGATTTCACTTCCGATGAAACCAGTTTGTCTTTGGTTTGTGAGCTGAACTTTGGATCCGGCACCTTGACGCTGATCACCGCGGTTAAACCTTCACGGGCATCATCACCAGAAGCGGCCACCTTCATTTTCTTGGCGTAGCCTTCCTGGTCGATGTAAGTATTCAGCACTCGAGTCAAGGCCGAGCGGAAGCCAGCCAAGTGGGTACCACCATCGCGCTGAGGAATATTGTTGGTAAAGCAGAAGATATTTTCCTGGTAGCTGTCATTCCATTGCATGGCGACTTCCACCGAAATACCATCCTCCCGCTCCTGGGTAAAAGTAAACACCTTCGGGTGAATGGCCGTTTTATTCTGGTTCAGGTAAGCGACAAAGGCCTGGATACCCCCTTCGTACTTAAAGTGATCGCGCTTGTCAGTGCGTTCATCGGTCAGAATAATGCTGACACCAGAGTTTAAGAACGACAGCTCGCGCAGCCGTTTGGCCAGGATATCGTAATGGTAATTGATGTCGGTAAATACGGTTGGGCTTGGCCAGAAACGAATTTCTGTACCACTGTCTTCGGTTTCACCAATCACTGCCAGCGGAGCTTGTGGCACCCCCAGGTGGTATTCTTGCTCAAACACCTGGCCCTTGCGACGGATGGTGAGTGCCAATTTATCGGACAGCGCATTCACCACCGAGACACCTACACCATGCAAGCCACCGGACACTTTATACGAGTTGTCGTCGAACTTACCGCCGGCATGCAGTACAGTCATAATGACTTCCGCGGCAGAAACACCCTCTTCATGCATATCCGTCGGTATACCCCGGCCATTGTCGCGTACGGACACCGAGTTATCGCTGTAGATAGTGACCCAGATATCGCTGCAATGTCCTGCCAGCGCTTCGTCAATGGAATTATCCACCACTTCGAATACCATGTGATGCAAGCCAGAGCCATCATCGGTGTCACCAATGTACATACCCGGGCGTTTACGAACTGCATCCAGTCCTTTTAATACTTTGATACTCGATGAATCATAATCATGTTCGGCCATAATCGTCTGTCCGTGCTGTCAATGTCCCATGTTCCACGTGAAACACCGCTGTACTTTGCTGCGGCATTAAGTGCAGAACTGGGTCAGGTTCAATTGCGGTTACAAAAACCTGTGAGTTAATCGTTTTCAGTAACTGGAACACCTGTTGCATGGAATCGGCGTCTAGCTCGGAAGCCAAATCATCGATCAACAGAATGGGTTGCTTGCTGGCAAGCGTGCCAATTACGTTGCTTTGAGCAATTTTAAGTGCAAATAATAACATCTTTAGCTGCCCACGTGATAACACTTCTTCAGCAGGCTGTTGCTCTACTTTAATCCGTAAATCTGCTTTTTGTGGCCCTGCCTGGGTAAAACCCATTTTGGCATCGCTAGCTCTGTTTTGTTGCAGCAAATCCGTCAGGCTGAGTTGCTGATTCCAACCAGGATAAAATTGCAGCTGAATCGTACTTAGCAAAGGGTGGTTTATCACCAAGCGTTGAAACTCGTCATTCAATTGCAGCAAATAGCGTTGGCGCAATTGCGTAATCGCCTCGGCACTTTGACAAAAGAAATTATCCCAATAACGAAACTGCTCAGCCGTGGCGCCTTGCTTGAGTAACGCATTGCGTTGCTTATTCGCTTTACTGAACATTTGCCAATGCTGATAAAAGGAAGGTTCCACGTGGAACAATCCCATATCAAAGAAATGTCGCCGCTCTTTTGGGCCACCAAAAAAAATGCGGAAACTGTCTGGGGTGATCAACTGCACTGGTAGCAGGTGCGCTATGTCCGCCAATCGTTTAGCGGTCTCACCATTTAACCTTAGGGTTAACTCACCCTGTTTACTGCGTTGCATTCCAACCAGATGCAGCTGGTCAGCCTGCATGATCTTGGCATGCACCACACTGAGTTCAGCATCGAAACGAATCATGCGCTGCAGCCTGGCGGTGCGAAAAGAGCGACCATGCGCCAAAAAATAAATCGCTTCCAGCAAACTGGTTTTGCCGCTGCCGTTGGGGCCGCAAATTAAGTTAAAGGCGGAACCGGGCTGGAAATGCTGGCTGACAAAGTTGCGGAAATCAGTAACCGATAATTGCTGAAGCGACATGCCGGTGCAAGTTCTACAAACGCATCGGCATGACTACATAGGAGGCTTGGGTATTGCCTACCCCTTCAATCAACACACTGGAGTTGCTATCGCTTAGATGCAACAGGACCAGATCGGTCGTTAAGCTGTTCAAGACATCCAACACATAGCCAACATTGAAGCCAATCTCCAAAACATCGCCTTGGTACTCAACCTCAATCACTTCCTCGGCTTGCTCATGCTCAGGATTATTAGCGGTAATTTGCAGCTCATTGGCAGCCAGGTTAAATCGCACACCCCGGTATTTTTCATTGGACAAAATTGAAGCACGGGTGCAGGCATCCTTTAGTACAGGCCGATGGGCTGTAACCTGCTTGGTGCTATTACGCGGGATCACCCGACGATAATCCGGGAATCGGCCATCAATCAGCTTGCTACTAAAGCTAAAAGCAGCATCAACTAGCCGGATATGGTTTGAGCCAAGGCTCAACGTCAGGCTGCCATCATCATCAGGTAGCAAGCGCAGCATTTCCAGCACACCCTTGCGTGGGATGATCAACTGTTGCTGAGCATTAACTGGCTCGCTCAACTGCAACTGGCTCATTGCCAGGCGATGGCCATCGGTCGCAACCGTTCGAACCAGTTGCTGATCGACTTCAAACAACAAGCCATTCAAGTAATAACGCACATCCTGATTCGCCATGGAAAAGGCGGTTTCTTCCAGCAGGCGTTTTAACTCAGCGCGCGATAGCTGCAAATTGACCTCACCCTGCCAACTTTCCAAGTTTGGGTATTCTGCAGCAGGCAAGGTAGTCAGGGTAAACTTAGCCTTACCGGAACTAATCACGAAATGCTCGCCGACTAAGGTCAGTTCAATTTGGCAGCCATCGGGTAAACTACGACAGATATCCAGCAATTTGCGCGCTGGTACCGTAATGCGCCCTTGCTGATGCACCTGACTGACCGCGACACTCGCCACCATTTCAATTTCCAGATCAGTGCCGGTAAGCGATAGCTGATTCTGCTGCACATCGAGCAGCACATTGGAAAGGATTGGCAAGGTATGACGGCGTTCAATCGCGCCAGAAACCATTTGCAGAGGCTTTAACAGTGTTTCTTTGTCGATGCTAAGGTGCATAACGGGTCCCTATTATGACGATAAGGTGCGCAGTAAATTCTGGAAATCTTCTTTGATTTCGTGCGTTTCTTCTTTTAATGATTCAATCTTGCGACAAGCATGCAGTACCGTGGTGTGATCACGCCCACCAAAGGCATCACCAATTTCCGGCAAACTGTGATTGGTCAGTTCTTTGGCTAATGCCATCGCCATCTGTCGCGGCCTTGCTACCGAGCGACTGCGACGCTTCGATAATAAATCCGCAACGCGGATCTTATAATATTCAGCCACAGTTTTTTGGATATTCTCGATGGTGACCAGCTTATCCTGCAAAGCCAGCAAGTCACGCAACGCTTCGCGGACAAAATCAATGGTGATCGGCCGGCCGGTAAAGTTGGCGTTGGCAATGACCCGGTTAAGCGCTCCTTCAAGCTCACGCACATTGGAACGCAACCGCTTAGCAATAAAAAACGCAACCTCATCAGGTAGTCGGATCTGATTCTCTTGTGCTTTGCGCATCAGGATCGCCACCCGGGTTTCGAGCTCAGGTGGCTCAATGGCAATAGTCAGGCCCCAGCCGAAGCGGCTTTTTAAACGATCTTCCACGCCATCAATTTCTTTCGGATAGCGATCGCTGGTCAGTATGATTTGTTGATTGCCTTCCAACAACGCATTGAAGGTATGGAAAAACTCTTCCTGGGAACGCTCTTTATTGGCAAAAAATTGAATGTCATCGATGAGTAAAGCATCGACTGAGCGATAATAACGCTTAAACTCTTCAATCGCATTGTTCTGCAGTGCTTTGACCATGTCCTGGACAAAACGCTCGGAATGCATATAAATCACTTTGGCATTTTCTTTCTGCGCCAAAATGCCATTGCCAACAGCATGCAATAAGTGGGTCTTCCCCAAGCCGGTGCCGCCGTAGATAAACAGTGGATTGTACGCCGTACCAGGATTATCGGCCACCTGACTGGCCGCCGCACGCGCCAACTGGTTGGATTTACCTTCAACAAAATTTTCAAAGGTATAGCTGGCTTTCACATTGGATTTAACGATTGATTTAGGAGCCGGCTCAGGAATATCTGGCCGACTGTTCGATGGCGTAGCCGGGGCTGCATACGGCTTTTCATGGTCACTGCTATCCTGCGGCTGTGGACGGCTACCCACATCAAAACGCAGGCGCGGTGCGTTATCACCGCAATAATCATGAATTAATTCATTGATTCTGTTAAGGTATTTTTCCCTAACCCAGTCCAATACAAAGCGATTTGGTGCATACAAGGTTAAAGCTTCATCAGAGCTAGCGGCCTGCAGTGGTCGGATCCACATGCTGAAATGTTGTGCTGGTAATTCCTGCTGCAGTGTTTGCAGGCAATTTTTCCATACGGACTGGTACACCCTGGCTCCCTGAATCGTTTCTTATGGCTGTAGCGCATTATTGAAATAGGTAGGCAAGCATTATGAGCTTAGTTATCCACAACATCAATATTGACTTTTTATAAAAAGCATCTGGCTTAGACATTTAAAATCAAACCATTGAATTTATTGAATATTAAATTATAAGACTGCAGCATTTATAGGCATGGTCGGAGCAGAAAGCACCGAGCAGATTTGTGCCTGAAGGAACAAAATTGCACACACTTTATTCAAAGAATAAGCCGGGCCTGTGGAAAACAGCGGATCAAGCAGGATCAGAACAGATATTCCGCAGGATCGCATTGACTTTCGACTAAGGACTACGTAAAATTCGCGCTCATTTTTATCAACTGTGTTTTGGTGTTTCACTGAGGTAATACTAAAACAGAGCTAATTCTTAGTATTATCTTAAGCGGACGGACAAGAATATGAGCAAAAGAACTTTTCAACCTAGCGTATTAAAGCGTAAGCGTGTGCACGGCTTCCGTGCTCGTATGGCGACAAAAAATGGCCGTCAGGTCCTGGCGCGTCGCCGTGCCAAAGGCCGTAAGCGTTTAGCTGTCTAACCCGACAGCTAAGTGCTACGTGCAAAATTTTAAATTCGGCAGGGAGTTACGTCTGCTAACTCCTGGCGAATTTAATGCCGTGTTTCAACAGCCATTTCGCGCTGGTTCTCCTCTCTTTACCATCCTTTGCAGCAACAATAACCTGGATCATCCAAGGTTAGGTCTGATTATTGCTAAAAAACGTGCTAAATTAGCCGTGGATCGCAATCGTATCAAACGCTGCATCCGGGAAAATTTCCGTTTGCAACAACACCGACTACCCGCCATTGATCTGGTGGTGATGGTAAAAGGCCCGATCTCAGACACTGAGAACCAAGAACTCAGCAAGCAACTGGAGCGGTTATGGAACAAAATCTGTCGCCATTACAGCGTCTAGCTTTGGCCTTGCTACACGGCTATCAAAGGCTGATCAGTCCGCTGTTTGGGCCCAGTTGTCGGTTTCATCCCAGTTGCTCCCATTATGCCATTGAGGCCATCACCCGCTTTGGGGTGCTCAAAGGGACTTGGTTAGCAGCGAAACGTCTATTAAAATGTCACCCCTTACACCCAGGGGGTCACGATCCCGTTCCTGAAAAGCACAATGAGAAAAGCTAACCTATGGACTCGCAACGTAGTATTTTAATCATCGCGCTCGCTTTCGTCAGTTTTTTGCTATGGCAACAATGGCACAAAGACTATGGACCTGAGCCTGTCGTCAGCCAGCCGCAGGCTGAGCAGCTGGATAGTTCCGGCGAGCTGCAGCTCTCTGCCGATGAGTTTGGCACTCAACCAGTTGCAACAACGCCTGCAACCGGCCCGGTCAGCAGCCAGCATGAGCAAATTGTGCGGGTTGAAACCGATGTGCTGCAGGTAGAAATCAGCACCCGTGGTGGTGATATTGTTGGCCTGAAGCTTTCTGAGTACGAGCTAACCAAAGACAGCCAGACCCCGTATGTAATGATGCGCCGTCAAACAGGCTTCAACTACATTGCCGAGTCTGGTCTGATTGGCCAGCATGGGCCTGATGCACGTCGCGGCAACCGGCCATTGTATCAAAGCAGTCAACTCAGCTTCACTCTGTCGGCGGATCAACAAGAGCTTGTGGTGCCGCTGCATTACGAGTACCAGGGTTTGCAGATTGAAAAGCGCTTTATTTTCCGCCCAGGTCAGTACGATGTGAGTGTCGAATACCACATCAGCAATGCCAGTGATGAAGTACGGGTGGTACAAAACTACCAGCATTTACGTCAAACCATCGATGGTGGCAAAGACAGCAGCTTCTTTATGCCAATTTACCGCGGAGCAGCCTATGGCACTGACTCCGATCGCTACAAGAAGTACAACTTCAAAGACATGCAAAAGAGCAACCTGTCGATCCCTACCCAGGGCGGCTGGGCTGCCATGCTGGAGCATTACTTTGTGGCTGCTTGGGTGCCTAATCAACAGGTCGATAATCTAATTTACAGCCGTTATCATCAGGGACAAGGCATTATCGGTGCATCTGGTCCAATGTTGCAACTGCAACCCGGAGAGCAAACGGTTATTGCAACCACCTTCTACGCCGGTCCAAAAGTTCAGGACAATCTGGCAGAGCTGGCCAATGGGCTGGATTTAACCGTCGACTATGGTTTCCTGTGGTTTATTTCTCAGCCGCTGTTTTGGTTGCTAACCTTGATTCAGGGCTTTGTCGGCAACTGGGGTGTGGCCATCATCCTGATCACCATCGTTGTTAAAGGGGTGATGTACCCACTGACCAAGATCCAGTACGAGTCGATGGCCAAGATGCGCAACCTCAAACCGAAAATTGAGGATCTGCAGGCCCGTTATAAAGATGACCGTCAGAAGCTTGGCCCGGCCATGATGGAGCTGTATCGCAAAGAAAAAGTTAACCCAATGGGCGGCTGCTTACCTCTGCTGCTGCAAATGCCAATCTTCCTGGCGCTGTACTGGGTCTTTGTCGAAAGTGTCGAGCTGCGCCATGCACCCTTTATGCTGTGGCTGCAGGATCTGTCGGCGCCAGACCCATGGTTTATCCTGCCGGTCTTGTTCGGTGCCAGCATGTTTATGATGCAAAAACTAACGCCAATGACCGTCACCGACCCAATGCAGCGCAAACTGATGATGTGGATGCCGGTTGCTTTCTCGGTGTTCTTTATCTGGTTCCCAAGCGGCCTGGTACTGTACTGGCTGGTCAGTAACCTGATCTCCCTCGCCCAAATGCTCTATATTTACCGGGGCATGGAGAAAAAAGGCCTGCATAGCCGGAAGGCATAAGCCTAGCTCTGCAGAAAAAAGCCTGTGATTCACAGGCTTTTTTTATAATCCCCAGCGAGGACACTCAGCATGTACAGCACCGATACCATAGCCGCTATTGCCACCGCCACCGGACGTGCCGGGGTAGGCATTATCCGTATTTCCGGCCCGGCGACCAGCCAGGTGGCCCAGGCAGTGCTTGGCAAAGTCCCGAGAGCCCGTCATGCCGATTACCTGCCATTTCTGGACAGCGAAGGTTCGGTGCTGGATCAGGGCATCGCATTGTATTTCCCCGGGCCAAACTCCTTTACCGGTGAGGATGTGCTGGAGCTGCAAGGCCATGGTGGCCCGGTACTGCTGGATATGCTGCTACGTCGTGTCATTGCCCTGCCCCAGGTCCGCATTGCACGGCCAGGCGAATTCAGTGAGCGCGCCTTTTTAAACGACAAACTGGATCTGGCGCAGGCCGAGGCCATCGCCGACTTGATTGATGCCAGCTCCGAGCAGGCAGCCCGCTCAGCCATGCACTCCTTACAGGGCGAATTCTCTGCCCGTATTCATGCGCTGGTAGAAAAAGTCATTCATCTGCGGATCTATGTCGAAGCTGCCATTGATTTCCCGGATGAAGAAATCGATTTTCTATCCGATGGCAAAGTGGCCACCGATTTAGCGGACATCATTGATGACTTGGCGATAATACGCCGTGAAGCCAACCAGGGCAGTATTCTGCGTGAAGGCATGCGGGTGGTCATTGCCGGGCGGCCCAATGCCGGTAAATCCAGCCTGCTGAACGCTTTGGCCGGCCGTGAAGCCGCCATTGTCACCGATATTGCCGGCACCACCCGGGATGTGTTGCGTGAACACATTCATATTGATGGCATGCCACTGCATATCATCGATACCGCTGGCCTGCGAGAAGCCAGCGATCAGGTGGAGCAAATTGGCATTGAGCGCGCCTGGCAGGAAATCGAACAAGCCGACCGGGTGCTCTTTATGGTGGATGGCACCACCACAGCAGCGACCGACCCCCATGCCATCTGGCCGGATTTTATCGACCGGCTGCCAGCCAAACTGGGCATCACCGTCATTCGCAACAAAGCTGACCTAACCGGCGAGCCGATGCAAGCCGAGCTGAACCAGGCCGTGCCGGTCTTTCGGTTATCGGCCAAAACCGGTGCCGGTATCGAGGCACTGCGGGAGCATTTAAAGCAATGCATGGGCTTTGAAGGTACTACGGAAGGCAGCTTTTTGGCCCGCCGCCGCCACCTGGATGCACTGCAGCGCGCCCACGAGCACCTGTTAACGGGTCAGGAGCAACTGCACAGTTTTATTGCCGGTGAGATCCTGGCCGAAGAGCTGCGCTTAACCCAGCAACACCTGAATGAAATCACCGGCGAATTCAGCTCCGATGATTTATTGGGGCGAATTTTTTCCAGTTTCTGTATCGGAAAGTAAATTATCCATTACTGTTTGCACAAATCATATTGCAACTATAAATTAAAATGGCGCTTCTCAATAACGCACAAAGGTTGATTGAATGACAGATAAGATCCCGCAAGCTCCGCATGGAGAGTTTGTTCTTTTCACCAGTGCAGACGGTCAAACTCGTGTTGAGTGTCGTTTTGAGTCTGAGACGTTGTGGCTTTCTCAGGCTGCTATGGCAGAGCTTTATGATAAAGATGTTCGTACAATTAACGAGCATTTAATCAATATCTTCAACGAAGGTGAGCTCGTACAAAACGCAACCATCCGGAAATTCCGGATAGTTCGATTGGAAGGTACTCGCCAAAAGACTGGGCCGATAAGCTTGACCAGTTCTTGAGTTTTAATGATCGGGATGTTTTAAGTGGTGCTGGGAAAATTTCCAAAAAAGACGCAGATGACAAGGCGAAATTGGAGTTTAATCGCTTTGAGACGCAGCGCCGCCGTTTAAAAGAAGCCGAAGGTGCACAAGCCAATATTGCCGCCCTAAAAGCAATACTTAAAAAAAGCAAATAGCCATCTCAAAACTCAACAAGCCGTGGTATCGAATGACAAGCTAGATCAGATTGAAAGTATGATCACTCAGCTTGAAAATCCGAAAACCTAAACAGCTAGATACCTATACTTTGTGTACCTACCACCACCCTTTTCTACGGAAATACCACAGCAGGCCGCCGGCGATGGCGGCCATCATCCCCAGGGTGAGGCCATAGCCATATTGCCAGCTGAGCTCTGGCATGATTTCAAAGTTCATGCCGTAAATGCCGGCTATAAACGTCAGAGGAATAAAGATGCTGGCCATCATGGTCAGAACTTTCATCACTTCATTGGTGCGGTTGCTGACGCTGGTCAGGTACAGATCCAGCAAACCGCCCAGTACATCACGCAACGTTTCCATGGTATCGATGATATGCACGCAGTGGTCGTAGACATCACGCAGGAAAATACGGGTTTCTGGCTTAATCAGTGCATACTCATCGCGCAGCAGGCTGCTGAGTAACTCCCGCAGTGGCCAAACCGCTTTGCGCAGCATCAGCATTTCACGTTTAAAGTGGTGAATTTTAGCCAACACAACGGTGGAGGGAGCTGTCATTAGCTCATTTTCCAGTTGCTCTATATGATCACCGCACTGCTCAAGCAGAACAAAATAATGATCCACGACCGAGTCCAGCAACGCATAAGCCAGGTAATCGGCGCCAAACCCCCGCAAACGCCGACCGGCCTGCAGTCGCTGCAATACCCCTTCAAATACATTCCCCGGCCTCTCCTGCAAACTAATCACTGTGTTATCAAACAGAACCAGACTGATTTGTTCGGCGCGGATTTCGCGGTTATCCGGATGAAAATGCAGCATTTTAAAGACAATAAATAGATAGTCAGGATGCGCTTCAACCTTTGGTCTGTGGTCGGTATTGAGCATATCTTCCAGCACCAGCGGATGCAGGTCGAACTGTTTTCCCAGCTGCTCTACTGGCGCAATGCCCGATAAGCCACATAGATTCAACCAACGCACCATACCAACAGGTGGTGACGGGAGTTGCTGAAGATCTGTCAGGGTATCGTCCTGCAACCGATTGCTGTTATATTGCACCAGTTGCCAACAGACATCCTGACTGGATGCGTTACCGGTATACACCAGAGTCCCGGGTGCAGAACCTGCTTTTTTGCCTTTTTTACGAACCAGTCTGCCTGCCATTACACGAATCCTTTTCCAAAATACCAGCTGCATGTTGAGCAACGCTATCTTACAAGCAACCCCGGTTTGGATAACCGGGTATCAGTATGCAGCCATTAAAACGGAATATGCACCTGTACATTGCCACCACCAAACGACAGATTGTGCAGCTCGATGGTTGGGTTTATCCGGATCATAGCACCACTTTGCTGATGCAAATGCAGTTCGACCACCGGCACCAGCTTGGCCAGAATACCGCTAAAGTCGAGTGGCTCGTCATCATCCGGCCGGGCACCCTGGATATCGGCATAGCTTAGCATCAGAGCTGGCTTGAGACGGATCCAGGGACGCCAGTGCCAGGCCATGCCGGCGTAGAGGGTCCATTCATTCCGGTGCTCTAACAGTGCCTGCCCGGTTAGCTGGGTTTGATCGCGCTCACGCAGAGTCAGATAGCGCAGACCACCCCAATAATCCACCGGCTGAGCACGGCTCGATTGCAGCTCCAGACTGGTGTCACTAAATTGCCGCCGTAGCTCAAATGCCAGTGCATCGCCCTGCCACTGTTGCCGCAGACCATAAAGCCCCTGTGTCTGCAGCCCAAGTTGCCAACTGCTGCTCACAGGATACAACCAGCCCAGGCCCGCCGAGTACTGTTTGTCGGTCCATTGCTGCGCCAGATCCGGCTGATGGTATTCCATTTGCCGGTTCAGATTGGTAAAGCCATACAGCTGCTGGCCAGCAGCAAAGATGCTACCGGCTGCCAGATGCACGGTTAAAGGCTTCTGCTGATAAAAGCTGCTGTCGTAGGTTTTGCTGTTGTACATCGCATCCGGCGACACCAGGGTCAAGCGCCACCACTGCCGATCTGTCGGTTGCCAAAAAGCTTCCAGCTGCAGATCGATTTCATCCTTACCACCACGCACATCACCCCAGATCCCTAACTCCACACTGCCATCGGCATTGGTATAGCCACTGCCGAATAAGGTGCGATCAAAGCGACCATCTAAATCTTCATCGCGACGAAAACGCACCCCGACAAACATAGGGACATCGAATTGCACCCGCTTTTGCAGATGCGATTGCACAAAAAACTCGCGGCTCCGGGTACTGCCGGCAGTGCCATACCAGCCGTCTTCAGACCAAATGTCCTGCATCTTCACCACCGGCAGCGGCTGAAAACTGGCTCGGTGCAAAAAGCTTTCTTCCGTCAGCACAAAGGTACGGCCATCCAATCGTTCCAGCCGAAATGGCTCGGGTCCGCCCCAACCATAAGCCAGCACGGAGCTGCTAACAAAAAAGGTCGTGAAAGCCAGCAATGGACGTCGCATGCATGTATCCTTTTGCAAAAATGAAGATCCTTTACAGCCTAGCATAGCAAGCCGCAGCGAAGCGATGGCTGACTGGTCTGATAGCATGATCTGAACGTAATCTGTGCTCAGAGATACAGGAGGCGTGCATGCATCGGCTGGGATTATTTTGGTTTCAACAGGATTTACGACTGAGCGATCAACCGGCGCTGACACAGGCCTGCGCCGAGTGCGAGCAGTTAATTCTGCTGTACTGCGCCGAGCCTGGCTGGTTCAGCCCCGGCCGCTATACCAGCAAACGTATGGGCATGCAGCGCTGGCGCTTTGTATTGGATAGCCTGCAAGAGATCAACCATCAGCTGCAACCCCATAAGCAGCAGTTAGTGCTGCGATTCCAGTCACCGGTTGAAGCCATCAGCCAGCTGATCAGCCAATACAAAATCGATGCCATTTACCAAAGCCGTCAGCCCGGCTATTACGAAGCACGACAATGGCAGCAACTGCAGCAGCGCTTTCCTTATCTTAGCTTTCAAAACCCGGACAGCAATACACTGTTTACCGAACAGCAATTACCCTTTGCGTTGACAGAGCTACCCGCTAGCTTTAGTCAATTTCGTAAGCAGGTTGAGCAGTTGCCTCTGGCTGCAGCCATAGCAGCGCCACAGCACATTCCGCCTGCGCCTACAGGCGTGCAGAGTGAACCATTGCCTGGCTACCCAAGCTGGCTTAGCTCATTATTCTCTGGTGGCGAATACAGTGGTCAACAGCATCTAAAGCGCTACTTTAACAGCACCCTGCCCGGTTTTTATAAGGAAGTGCGCAATGCGCTGGATGGCTTTGATAATTCTACCAAGTTTTCTCCCTGGCTGGCGGCCGGTTGTGTGTCTGCCCGCCAGGTGGTCGCAGCCCTGCATGGCTATGAAGCACGGCATGGCCGCAACGACTCCAGTTACTGGATCTACTTTGAACTGCTGTGGCGCGAGTATTTTCATTGGTACAGCCACCGTCATGGCAAAGCCTTGTTTCTTCGCCAGGGCATTAAACAAAGTGCGCCGCTGACCAGCTTTTACCCGCAACGCTTTCGCGCCTGGTGCGAAGGCACCACCCCTTACCCGCTGGTCAATGCCTGCATGCGCCAACTGAAGCAAACCGGCTACCTTTCCAACCGGGGCCGTCAGCTGGTCGCCAGTTGCTTTGTGCACGAGCTGCAACTGGACTGGCGCTATGGCGCTGCCTGGTTCGAGCAGCAACTGATCGATTACGATGTCGCCATCAACTGGGGCAACTGGCAATATTTGGCCGGGGTTGGTGCCGATCCTCGAGGCCATCGCCAGTTCAATCTGGAAAAACAGCAGCAACAGTACGATCCGGAGGGCAGTTACATCCGACAATGGCAGGGCGATAGCCGTGTACTGGCGCTGGACAGTGTCGATGCTGCCGACTGGCCTGTGCTGGGCTAACCTGTTTTGCTGGCAACAGTGCTTTTCAGTGCAATAGATGATGCAACTCAACTTTGGTGGCAATAACCGCTAAAGCGCTGGGGAAATCAACGCAAAACCGTTACAATAGTCGTTTGCAAAAAATTCGTGGACCCTTGTTTCATGCCCGATCTCCAGACACAGCTGTTTCCACTGTCGGATTACGAACTCAAACTGCGTTATGGTGCCGCCATCTATCAGCGTGCGCAGCCCTATCTGGAGCAAAACAAGGTATTTAGGCTGGACGTAGCCGATGACTTCAGCCGGATTGATGCCCAGGTCTGGGGCAATTCGCTGATCCCCTACCGCCAAACCATCCGACTGCTTCGTCAGGGCCGCGACTGGCAACTGCAAGCACGCTGCAGCTGCCCGGTGGCGGTTAATTGCAAACACACCCTGGCGGTGCTGCTTAAGGTTATTCAGTTGCAACAGCAACAACATCAGCAACAGCAAGACAAAGTCCAGCTCTGGCTCAATAGCTTGCAGCAGTTGGAGCAACAGCCGGTCGAGCTGGAATACAAAGATAGGGTGTTGTTTTTACTGGATCTGACCGAGCAAGGCCTTAGTGTCAGTCCGCGCCGGGCCAGACGACTGAAAAAAGGTGGCTTTGGTCAGGGCAGCCTGCTTAGCGAGCACGATTACCGCCAGGGCTATATCCCCCACTGGGGCTGCAGCGAAGATTTTCGTCTGCTCGGCCTTATCAGCAGCCAGAATCGCTTTGGGCAGATGCTGTTAAAAGAGCGCTGGGGCGCACTGGCGCTGCAAAGCATGCTGCAAAGTGGCCGCTGCTTCTGGCAAAAAGTACAGCAAGAAGTAAAGCCAGGCCCGGGCCGACAACTCAAGCTCAGCTGGCAGCAACAAGATGAACACCATCTGTTGCAGTTAACACTGGAAGGCTTACCAAACTGGCGGTTAATTGATACCACACCACCGATGTACCTGGATGAAAGCCGCTTCGAAATGGGTCCCATCCACACCCGGTTAAGTGGCGAACAGCTGCAGCACCTGCTGAATATTCCCAAGGTACCGGAAGCAGAGCTGGCTCAGCTTTGGCTGGGCATGCAACAGGCGTTGCCAACCGAGCAATTACCACCACCGGCCGATATCCAGATTGAAAGCATTCAGCAAGCGCCTCAAGCAGTGCTGAAGCTTGGTATGCAGCAAAAAGGCCGGCGTAACCTGCCGGTGGCAGAGCTTTGTTTTCGCTATGGCCCGGTAGAACTGGCGGCCATGGCAGTCGATGCGCCCAAACTCCATCACCACTGCCAGGGCCAGCAACATTTCGCCATTGAGCGCCAGCCCGAACAGGAACAGGCTGCGATCGAACAATTACAAGACTCTCAGCTGTACCCTGAACATGCCCACCACGGTGCGGTGCGTTATTTTTCGGTGGTAGACGACAGCCCGGTCGCCTGGCTGGAATGGCTGGAACGCGATAAACCCTGGTTGCAACAGCAGGGTTGGACTATCCAGCAAAGTGCCGACTTTGATCTGGGCATCATTGAAGCCGACACCGAATTTGAGGTGCACAGCGATCACCCGGGTTGGTTCCAGCTGGATATGCATGTGCAACTGGGGGATGAACGGCTGCCGATGCTGCCATTGGTGCAGCAGTGGTTGCAGCAGCACGGTGAACCCGAGCCAGACAGCATCCTCTGGCTGCCCTTGCCGGATGGCCGTACCCTGAAGCTGCCAGCCAATCAACTTCAACCGTTATTCAGTACCCTGCAGGAATTTTTGCAGCAAGGCAGCGATGCCAGCAGTCTGCGCTTGCCTTCATACCGCAGTGCCCTGTTGCAGCAATTGCCCGAGCAGCAGCTGAGTTTTCATCAGGCCAGTGATATCCGGGCACTTAGTCAGAAATTACAAAACTTCCAGGGCATTGAAAGCATCACAGTTCCGGCTGGTTTAGCTGCCGAGCTTCGGCCTTACCAGCAACAGGGCCTGAACTGGCTGGTCTTTTTGCAGCGGTACGGCTTTGGCGGCATTCTGGCCGATGATATGGGGCTGGGTAAAACCCTGCAAACGCTGGCGTTTTTGCTGCAACAAAAACAGCAAAGCCGGCTGCAGGCGCTGGTGATTTGCCCTACCAGTCTGATAGGCAACTGGCAACAGGAAGCCGAACGCTTCACGCCGGAGCTGAATGTACAGGTGATCCATGGCCAGCAACGCGGCAAAGCCTTGCAACAACTGGCCGAAGCGGAGCTTATCATCACCACCTACCCCTTGATGGCACGGGATCTGAAGTACTATCAGCAGCATCAGTTCAGCCACATCGTGTTGGACGAAGCCCAGCAGATTAAAAACAGCCGCAGTCAGACCACGGCAGCTATCCGCAAATTGCAGGGCCATTTCCGCTTGTGTTTATCCGGTACCCCGCTGGAAAACCATCTGGGCGAGCTGAAATCCCTGTTCGACTTTGCCCTACCGGGTTTGCTGGGCAGTGATGCTTTTTTTCGCAAACAATTTCGCCGGCCAATAGAGCGCGAGCAACACCCGCAGCGCGGGCTGGAATTGCAGCAACGGGTGGCGCCGTTTTTACTGCGGCGCACCAAAAGCGAAGTGATGAGCGAATTGCCAGAGAAAATCGAAATCGACCAGTATCTGGCGATGGAAGCCGACCAACGCCAGTTGTACGACAGCATTCGCCTCAGTATGGAAAGCCATATCCGTCAGTTGTTTGCGGAAAAAGGCCTGGCCAAAAGCCAGATTGAGTTCCTGGATGCGCTGCTGAAATTACGTCAGGCCTGCTGCGATGCGCGCCTGGTTAAACTGGCCAGTGCCCAGAAAGTACAAAGCAGTGCCAAACTGGACTGGCTGACGCAAAATGTACCGGAGATGATCGAGGAAGGGCGTAAAATCATTATTTTCAGTCAGTTCACCAGTATGCTGGCGCTGATAGAAGAAGTGATGCAGCAACAGGCCATTCCTTACGCCAAACTGACCGGCCAGACCAAAAAACGTCAGCAGCAAATCGACAGTTTCCAGCAAGGTGATGTACCGCTGTTTTTAATCAGCTTAAAAGCCGGTGGTACCGGTTTGAATTTAACCGCTGCCGATACGGTGATTCACTATGATCCCTGGTGGAACCCGGCCGTGATGCAACAAGCCACCGACAGGGCACACCGCATTGGCCAGGACAAAAAAGTCTTTGTCTACAAACTGATCGCCAAGGATACGGTGGAGCAAAAAATACAGCTGCTGCAACAGCAAAAGCAGGCCCTGGCCGATAGCCTGTTTAGTGGCAGTCAGCAAGGCGTCTGGCAAGGCAGCGCCGACGAATTGCTGCAGTTATTTAGTTAGTGCAAATTTTGCCGTAACCACTGCAGCAGTTGCTGTTTTGGCATGGCCCCACTTTGCTGCGCCAGTACCTTGCCCTGCTGAAACAGCATCAGCGTCGGGATGGAGCGAATAGCAAAGCGACCAGCCAGAGCTTGCTGCTGCTCGGTATTGATCTTTGCCAGCCGTAGTCCAGGTTCCAGCTCGGCAGCCAAACCGGCAAATACCGGGGCAAACTGCACGCAAGGCCCACACCAAGGCGCCCAAAAATCAACCAGCAAAGGCAACTCAGATTTCTCCGCATGCTGCGCAAAGTTAGCGGAGGTTAATTCCACTACCTGGCCGGAAAAAAGCGGTTGCTTGCACTGGCCACAACTGGGCTGAGCATTCAGGCGCTCCTTAGGCAGGCGGTTTAAACGATGGCAATGTGGGCAGGCCAGGATCATAGCAAACTCCGACAAGAGGGTATGGACTGGATCTATGGGGCCAAACGGTATTTTTCAATAAAAAAAACCTGCCACGAAGAGCAGGTTTTCAGACAAAAAAGCGCGATTATGATTGCGAGCGGCGTTTAGGCGCAGCACCAGGGCGTGGACCTGCGCCCGGACGAGGTCCAGGACCACTTCGGCGCTCGCCAGCACCCGAATCGACCGAGATATTCAGCTTTTGCTTGCGCACATACACCTTCTTCAGGTGCTGGAAAATTTCCTGCGGCATGCTGGCTGGCAGCTCAACGGTACTGAACTGATCAAACAATTTAATGTTACCAATGAACTGGCTGTCGATATTGGCTTCATTGGCAATAGCACCAACGATATCGCCAGCACGCACCCCATGCTCTTTACCTACTTCAATGCGGTAGGTGGTGTAGTCGCCTTTCATCTCACGACGCTGACGAGGGCCACGCTCCGCACGATCAGGCCGGTCACCGCGCTCACGTACCGGGCGATCACTGCGTTCCCGATCACGTTTGCTGCTTGGTTCACGCAGCGCCGGGAATTGAGCAGCTACGTTCAACGGTTGATCTTTTTGCGCCATATAAAGCAAAGCAGCAGCCAGCTCATTATCACCACAATCCAGTGTTTCCTGCCACTTGGCAATCAACTCCTGAAAGAAGGTGAGATCCTGGGTTTCAATCGACTGCGCCAACTCCGCCCGGAAGTTATCAATCCGGCGCTGTTCAATCACGGCACCGGTAGGCAGTGTCATCTGCTCAATCGGCTGACGAGTCGCTTGCTCAATGCTGCGCAATAAACGACGCTCGCGCGGCGAGACAAACAAAATCGCCTTGCCTTCACGGCCAGCCCGGCCGGTCCTGCCAATCCGGTGGACATAGGCTTCACTGTCGTATGGAATGTCGTAGTTCACCACCAGACTGATGCGCTCCACATCCAGACCACGGGCAGCAACATCGGTCGCTACAATCACATCCAGCTGACCATCCTTGATTCGACGGATGGTTTGTTCACGGTGAGTCTGGTTCATATCACCATTTAAACTAGCCACTGCGTAGCCACGGGCCCCCAGTTTTACCGCAATTTCTTCAGTAGCACTTTTGGTACGGACAAACACAATACTGGCATCGTAATCTTCGCCTTCCAGCAAACGCGTCAACGCATCCAGCTTCTGATTGTTCTCAAGCAGCACAAAGCGCTGGGTAATACGCTCTACTGTGCTGGTTTTAGTGACAATTTTGATCTCATGCGCATTGCTTAGGTGTTTCTGAGCAATGGCACGGATTTGCGTTGGCATGGTGGCTGAGAACATCGCCACCTGACGGCCCGGTGGGGTTTTATCCATGATGGTTTGTACATCATCGATAAAGCCCATCCGCAGCATTTCATCGGCTTCATCCAGCACAATGGCTTTTAGTTTATCCAGCACCAGGGTGCCACGCTCCAAATGGTCCATAATACGGCCTGGCGTGCCCACCACCACCTGACAACCTCGTTTTAATGAACGCAACTGGTTGCTGTAGCTCTGGCCACCATAAATCGGCAGTACATGAAATTGTGGCAGGTACTTGGCGTAGGACTGAAACGCTTCTGCCACCTGGATCGCCAGTTCACGGGTAGGTGCCAGCACCAGAATTTGCGGCTCACGTTGGCCAGCTTCAAGCCGAGCTAACAGAGGCAAAGCAAAAGCTGCTGTTTTGCCAGTACCTGTCTGCGCTTGGCCAAGCAAATCATTGCCTGCCAAAAGTTTTGGGATCGACTCCGCCTGAATCGGCGATGGCGTTTCATAACCCAGTTCAGCTACAGCTTTTAATACCGCTTCGGGCAGATCCAGTTCAGCAAAAGATGTCACTTCAGACATAAATAATAAAACCTCAATACACAGGCAGGCAGCATGGTTGTGCTATTCTGGTCTTTACCTTGCCTGCCAGGCAGTAAAAACACCAAAAATCCGGCAATGCCCATTGCACCGCCAAATCATCTTCCAATGGCATACCCAATGGATTTCTAAATGCGCGTAGGCGGCAAGACCGTTCATCCCCATGAGCTTAGCAGTACTAAGTGATTGGGGTGGACGATCGCAGCCAACACCCGTGCATTTTGAAAGACGACGGGTATAGTATAGTCAAACATTCAACAAACCAAAGGACAGATCAATGATCAAAATCCTTGTCGGCAGCCAGATGGGTGCAGCGGAATATGTGGCAGAACAGGTTGCGGAAACCATGGCTTTAGGAGGCTTTGAAGCGCAGCTTCAGTTAACTCCTGAATTGGATCAACTCAACGACAGCAACAGCTGGCTGGTGATCACATCCACTTATGGCGCAGGGGATCTGCCTGATAATATTCAACCCTTCGCGGATCGATTAGCACAAGATCGGCCAGATCTTACCACAATTTCCTTTGCTGTGATCACTTTAGGTGATTCCAGCTACGATACTTTTTGCCAGGCGGGCAGAACCATGTCGGCTTTATTGCAGCAACTGGGTGCCAGACTGCTGCTGCCAGCATTGGAAATTGATGTGCAAATGCCGGAATTACCGGAGGATCAAGCTCTGATCTGGCTACCCGAATACCTGGCTAAACTGAGTTAGCACGATCCTTTGATCGTACTTGAACACCACTTACCATCAGCTTACACACAGATTTTAGTTGTAAAACTTATTTTTGTGCATAAATAAGGTATAAACCTAATAACAAACTGTATTTATCCTCTTTATAGAAATCATCGCACACCACCATGTGGATAACTAGCATGGTTATCCATAGGTTAGATCCTACAGGATCCGACCTTGATCACAGGATCCGATCGGATCTAATGCAATGATCTTTCTGATTAAATTTCCCTTACTCACTGAAAACCAGTTGCTTAGTAGTAACAGTAATAAAAGATCTTTAAAAAGATCCTTTAATTAGATCTTTAGTGATCTTAAGGATCTAAGCTAATTTTCAGGTTGGTTCCACGCTATGAAACAGGGTACAATACGTGCCCTTTTTGCTTAGTAGCGAATTCGTAGCGTAATCATTCGAGGCACCAGATGCACTACCAAACCACCTTTGATGTGATCGTGATTGGCGGCGGCCATGCAGGCACTGAAGCTGCCCTTGCTTCAGCACGCATGGGCATGCAGACGCTGTTGCTGACACACAATATTGATACGCTGGGACTGATGTCTTGCAATCCGGCGATCGGGGGTATTGGTAAAGGGCACCTGGTCAAAGAAATTGATGCCTTAGGCGGAGCTATGGCCCAGGCTGCGGATCTGGCCGGGATCCAGTTTCGCACTTTGAATGCATCCAAGGGACCAGCAGTACGTGCCACCCGGGCACAGGCCGATCGTCAGCTGTACAAAGCGGCGATACGACACACCTTGGAAAACCAACCCAATCTGGTTATTTTTCAGCAAGCCTGTGATGATCTGATTGTCGAGCACGATCAGGTCAAAGGCGTAATCACTCAGATGGGGTTACGCTTTATGGCTAAAGCCGTGGTGCTGACCACTGGAACTTTCCTTGGTGGTCAGATCCATATTGGCTTGCAAAATTACAGCGGTGGACGCGCCGGCGATCCTCCGGCAATAGAACTTGCCAAACGCTTACGAGAATTGCCATTTCGGGTGGATCGGTTAAAAACAGGTACCCCGCCACGTATTGATGCCAGAAGCATTGATTTTTCAGTGATGCAGCCACAGCCAGGTGATACGCCTTTGCCGGTGTTTTCTTACATTGGTTCGGTCGAGCAGCATCCAAGGCAGATCCCTTGTTACATTACTTACACCAACCAGCACACCCACGACGTGATCCGCGGTGGTTTGGATCGCTCACCCATGTATTCCGGTGTGATAGAAGGCATTGGCCCCCGTTATTGCCCGTCGATTGAAGATAAGATCATGCGCTTTGCCGATAAGGATCAGCATCAGATCTTTGTTGAGCCAGAAGGCCTGACGACGCATGAAGTCTATCCGAACGGTATTTCTACCAGTTTGCCGTTTGACATACAAATCGAGCTGGTGCGCTCGATCAAAGGCTTCGAAAATGCGCACATTACCCGGCCTGGCTATGCCATTGAATACGATTTCTTTGATCCACGCGATCTGAAACACTCACTGGAAACCAAATTTATCCGTGGTTTGTTCTTCGCTGGCCAAATCAATGGCACTACTGGTTACGAAGAAGCCGGCGCCCAGGGGCTATTGGCAGGTTTAAATGCGGCCTTGCAGGTACAGGGCAAAGACAGCTGGGCACCAGGGCGCGAACAAGCCTACCTGGGCGTGTTGGTGGATGATCTCACCACTTTGGGAACCAAAGAGCCCTACCGCATGTTTACCAGCCGGGCGGAATACCGTTTGATGCTGCGGGAAGACAATGCCGATGCCCGTTTAACCGCCAAAGGCCGTGAACTTGGTCTGGTCGATGATCTGCGCTGGGCCCGGTTCAATGAAAAAATGGAACAGATTGCGCTCGAGCGGCAAAGGCTGCAGCAGCAGTGGATCCATCCGCAGCATCCGGCCCTTGATAAGGTCAATGCCTTGCTTAAAACACCGCTAAGCCGTGAAGCGAGCCTGGAAGAATTGATCCGTCGTCCTGAGGTGAACTATCGCGATCTGGTAGCCATCGAAGGGTTGGCCACAGGCAGCATTGATCCATTAGCTGCTGAGCAGGTCGAGATCCAGATCAAATACCAAGGCTATATTGAACGGCAGCAGGACGAAATTGACAAACAAAAACGCCACGAACAAACCCGTTTACCGGCTCAGTTTGATTACAGCCAAGTGAAAGGGCTGTCCAACGAAGTAGTAGCAAAATTAAATCAGACCCAACCAGAAACGGTCGGTCAGGCAACCCGTATTTCGGGCATTACACCGGCAGCCATCTCGTTGCTGCTGGTGTACTTGAAAAAACAAGGCTTACTAAGGAAAACGGCCTGATGCTGCGAGCTGAACTCGATCGTTTGCTGGCGCAAACCAACCTGAGTGTCAGTGAACTGCAGCGTGAGCAACTGATCGGTTTTTTGCAGTTACTGCACAAATGGAATAAAGCCTACAATTTGACCTCGGTGCGTGAGCCGCTGCAGATGGTCGGACGTCACTTGCTCGATAGCCTGGTGGTAGGGCCATACCTGCAACAGCCTGATTGTCAGTATATTATCGATGTTGGTACCGGTCCCGGCTTACCTGGTGTGCCGCTGGCAATTTTATTTCCAGAAAAACACTTTGTGTTGCTCGATAGCCTCGGCAAACGCATTCGCTTTTTAAATGAAGTGAAACGCCAGCTGGGGCTAAGTAATATTGAGCCACTGCAAAGCCGGGTAGAGGATCATCAACCACAGCAAGGCTACGATGCCGTGCTAAGCCGGGCTTTTGCCAGTTTGAATGATATGCTGCACTGGTGCCGGCATTTGCCCGCTGAAAATGGCCGTTTTCTGGCCATGAAAGGCGCTGCGGTGGAAGAAGAAATTGCAGCTTTAGTGGATTTTGTTAGAGTAACGGCTGTACATACACTGAAACTGCCAGAGCAGGATGCGGAGCGCTATCTGGTGGAACTGAAAAAAATTACCGCCTGATAGCAGGCATACAAGGGGTTGGTGTGGGAAAAGTCATCGCAATTGCTAACCAAAAAGGTGGGGTCGGGAAGACCACCACAGCGGTGAATCTCGCTGCGTCGATGGCAGCAACCAAGCGCAAGGTATTGCTGATCGATTTGGATCCGCAGGGCAATGCCACCATGGGCAGTGGAGTCGATAAATACGAGGTTCCGGCTAGCGCCTACGAATTGCTGGTGGACGAAAAACCACTGGATCAGGTGGTGGTCAAAGAAACCAGCGGTGGCTACCATTTGGTGGCGGCGAACTCCGATGTGACAGCCGCCGAAGTGCGGCTGATGGATGTATTTGCCCGTGAGCTCCGGCTGCGCAATGCCCTGAAACCCTGGCGCAACAGCTATGATTTTGTTTTTATCGATTGCCCGCCTTCGTTGAATATGCTGACGGTCAATGCCATGGCTGCCGCCGATTCTGTGCTGGTGCCAATGCAGTGTGAGTATTATGCGCTCGAAGGCTTAACCGCGTTGATGGACACCATTCGTCAGCTGGCCGCTGTGGTGAACGCTGATTTGAAAATTGAAGGTATTTTGCGCACCATGTATGATCCGCGCAACCGGCTGGCCAACGATGTCTCCGAGCAGTTAAAGCAGCATTTTGCTGACAAGGTGTATCGTACTGTGATCCCACGCAATATCCGGCTGGCTGAAGCGCCAAGTTTTGGCTCACCGGTAATGTATTACGACAAAAGCTCGACTGGCGCTAAAGCCTATCTGGCGCTGGCTGGCGAACTATTGCGCCGGGCCGATAGCAAAACCAGCCAACAGACGAAAAGCACACTGACCGAATCATAAGGAATGACATACCGATGGTGGTAAAAAAACGAGGGCTTGGCCGGGGACTGGACGCATTGTTGACCGCCAGTCAGCCAGCCGAACAAGGCAACCGCAGTAACAGTACCGAACTGCAAAAGCTGGCCATCGAATTCCTGCATCCGGGCAAGTACCAACCGCGTAAAGACATGTCGCAACAGGCACTGGAAGATTTGGCACTGTCCATTCGTGCTCAGGGCGTGATCCAACCCATCGTCGTGCGTAAAGTTGCAAATGACAGTTATGAAATCATCGCCGGGGAACGGCGCTGGCGGGCATCCCAGCTGGCACAACTGAGTGAAGTGCCCTGTATTGTACGCGATGTACCGGATGAGGCAGCGGTTGCCATTGCTCTGATTGAAAATATTCAGCGCGAAGATCTGAACGCGATGGAAGAAGCGGTGGCACTGGAGCGGCTGCTGACCGAATTTGAACTGACCCATCAGCAAGTCGCGGATGCGGTGGGTAAGTCCCGTACCAGCATCACCAATTTATTGCGCCTCAATCAACTGAATGATGACGTTAAAGTGCTGCTTGAGCATGGTGATATCGATATGGGCCATGCCAGGGCATTGCTGGCACTGGATGGTGAGCAACAATCGGATGCCGGCCGCCTGGTCGCCGCCAAACAACTGACCGTGCGTGAAACCGAAAATCTGGTGCGTCGCTTGTTGCAGCCACCGGCAGAAAAACCCGCTGTGCGAAAAGATCCGGATGTGACAGCGCTGGAAACCCGGCTTAGTGAGCATCTGGCGGCGCCGGTGCAAATTGATTACAACCGCAAAGGTAAAGGCAAAATGGTGATTGCCTATTCCAGTCTGGCAGAGCTGGAGCAAATACTCAGTAAAATGCAATGGCAAGGCCAGACAGATTAAGGCGTACGGGCTTTGTGCTTATCCTCGGGACTACGCCGCTTTTGGTTGCAAATTAAGGCAAGATAAGTATACTTACGCAGGTTTTTTACCCCTGAAACCGGCACTGTGGTTAACAATGGAGCCAGGATGCAGCCAACAGCACGTCAGGTACGAGTTTCTGCCTACCAGTTGATTGCTGCTCAGGTGCTGGTTGCAGCTTTGATGTCGCTGCTTTTTTTGCTGTTGCAGGGGGCACAGGCGGGGTATTCCGCCTTGCAGGGTGGCCTGATCGCTGCCTTGCCAAATTTAGTATTTGCACTCTTTGCGTTTCGCTATTTAACGCAAGGCAGTGCCGATCAGGCCCGCACATCATTTATGCGTGGCCATGCGCTAAAAATTTTGCTGACGATTGGATTATTTATCGGGGTGATGCGACAGGATGATGTAGTGGCCTCTGCACTACTCACCAGCTACATCGTCACCCTACTGGCGCAATGGTCGGCCGTTTTTTTCTTTAAACATTGATAATTAGGATGAAACATGGCTGATAGCAACATTTCAGTCCAGGGTTACATTAAGCACCACTTAACCGATCTTACTGTAGGGGAAGGCTTTTGGGCCGTGAACCTGGGTTCGTTGGGCTGGTCCTTGATCCTGGGCTCACTCTTCATCATTTCGTTTGCCTGGGTTGGTCGTAAGGCCACTACTGGGGTGCCTGGTAAATTTCAGTGTCTGGTGGAAATGATCATTGAGTTCGTTGGTAACTCAGTCAAAGAAGCCTTTCATGTCAAAGACAAACTGATAGCGCCTATCGCCCTGACCATCTTTATGTGGATCTTTCTGATGAACCTGATGAAACTGGTTCCGGTAGATTGGTTCCCAGCATTGGCGGGCATGGCTGGAATGGCATTTAACAGCGGTGCTATGCCAGAATATGCTGCCGATTACAGCTTCCTGGAGCGGGTAATGGCGCATCCCTGGAGCTATCTGACCATAGCACCGACCACCGATCTGAACATCACCATGGGCATGGCTCTGGGCGTCTTTATTCTGATCATTGGCTACTCCATTTATTACAAAGGCTTAGGTGGTTTTGCCAAAGAGCTGTCTTTTACCCCGTTCAATCACTGGGCGCTGGTGCCATTCAACCTGGTATTGGAGTTGGTAACCTTACTGGCCAAGCCGTTGTCACTGGGTCTGCGTTTGTTTGGCAACCTGTATGCCGGTGAAGTTATCTTTATTTTGATTGCATTGGTTGGATTGGCGCAGTTGCCGCTGCACTTTGCCTGGGCGGTGTTCCATATCCTGGTTATTTTGTTGCAAGCTTTTATTTTTATGATGCTGACCATTGTTTATTTAAGCATGGCGGCTGAGAAGCACTGATTTTAGTTGTTTTAACCTTTAATTTTTAACCTTAACTTTTGAAAACTGGAGAAACTCAATGAGTATTGAAACTGCAACTTTATTCGCTGTAGCTATTATTCTGTCTACTGCGGCTTTGGCTACTGCAATCGCTTTCGCCCTGATGGGTGGTAAGTTCCTGGAAGCCAGTGCGCGTCAACCAGAAATGGCTCCACAGCTGCAAACCAAAATGTTCATTCTTGCAGGTCTGATCGATGCGATCTCCATGATTGGTGTGGGTGTTGCTCTGTTGCTGTTGTTCGCTAACCCGTTTGCTTAAGAGTCCCCCGATAACCAACTTTTAAAGGAGGCTCGTTGTGGATATTAACGCAACCCTTATAGGTCAGTCGATTGCGATGGCTGTCTTCGTGTGGTTCACACTGAAATTTGTGTGGCCACCGATCAACGCAGCGATTGAAGAGCGCCAGAAAAAAATCGCCGAAGGTCTGGCACATACTGATCGGGCAGAAAAAGATCTGCACATCGCTCAGGATAAAGCCAAAGACATTATTCGCGACGCGAAAGAGCAGGCAGCTGCCATCATCGAGCAAGCACGTAAGCGTGAAGGCAAGATGATCGACGAAGCAACCAGCAAAGCCAACGAAGAGCGGGATCATATCCTGACTCAGGCGCGGGCCGAAGTGGATGCTGAGCGCAGCCGCTTACGCGAAGACTTGCGCAAGCAAGTGGCGGCTCTGGCGGTTGCAGGTGCTGAACGCATTCTGCAGCGCGAAATTGATGACGCTGCGCATAGCGACATTCTGGAAAAACTGGTTCAGGAATTGTAACGGGAGCGAGCCATGTCAAACTTGACGAATATTGCTCGTCCTTACGCAAAAGCCGCTTTTGAGTACGCGCGTGACAACAACGCCCTCAGTGGCTGGCAACAGATGCTGGCTTTTGCTGCTGAAGTAGCAAAAGACCAGCAGATGGCTGCATTTTTGCTAAGCAACAGTACCGCTGAAACACAGGCATCGTTGTTTAATCAGGTGTGTGCTGATCAGCTGGATCAGCCGGCACAGAATCTGGTTCGGATGATGGCTGAAAATCAGCGTTTGCTGGCACTGCCTGAAGTATTTGCCCAGTTTACCGAGCTGAAAGATGAACACGAACGTGAAATCAACGTGGATGTGATCGCGGCAACTGAACTGAATGCCGCTCAGCAGGAAAAACTGGCTGCTGCGTTATCCAAGCGTCTGGCGCGTAATGTGAAATTGAACTGTAGCGTTGATCCGAATGTGGTCGGCGGTATGTTAATGAAAGCGGGTGACATGGTCATCGATGGTTCGATCCGTGGCAAGCTGGATCGCCTGATCACCACGCTGCAGTCCTAATTGGGGAACAGAGTATGCAACTGAATTCCACTGAAATAGCCGAACTGATTAAGCAACGTATTGCTCAGTTCGATGTGGTCAGTGAAGCTCGCAATGAAGGTACCATCGTGCAGGTCACGGACGGTATCATTCGGATCAACGGCCTTGCGGATTGTATGCAGGGTGAGATGATTGAGCTTCCTGGCAGCCGTTATGCGATTGCGCTGAACTTAGAGCGCAACTCGGTCGGTGCCGTCGTCATGGGTCCGTACGCGGACTTAACCGAAGGCACCAAAGTTAAAAGCACTGGCCGTATCTTAGAAGTTCCTGTAGGTGAAGCCCTGCTGGGCCGCGTAGTGAACACTCTGGGTGCTCCTATTGATGGCAAAGGCAGCATCGATGCCGCTCGTTTTGAGCCGGTTGAAAAAATTGCCCCTGGTGTTATCGACCGTCAATCGGTTGATCAGCCACTGCAAACCGGTTACAAATCAGTCGACTCGATGATCCCAATCGGCCGTGGCCAGCGGGAGCTGGTGATCGGTGACCGTCAGACCGGTAAAACCGCACTGGCCATCGATGCCATCATCAACCAGAAAGGCACCGGCGTTAAGTGTATCTATGTGGCGGTTGGTCAAAAAGCGTCCACCATTGCCAACGTAGTGCGTAAGCTGGAAGAGCACGGCGCCCTGGCGCACACCATAGTAGTGGTCGCTTCTGCTTCTGAAGCCGCAGCGCTGCAGTTCCTGGCACCTTATGCCGGCTGTACCATGGGTGAATACTTCCGTGACCGCGGTGAAGATGCACTGATCGTGTACGATGATTTGTCGAAGCAAGCTGTTGCTTACCGTCAAATTTCGTTGCTGTTACGTCGTCCGCCAGGCCGTGAAGCGTACCCGGGTGATGTGTTCTATTTGCACTCCCGTTTGCTGGAGCGTGCATCACGCGTCAACGCCGACTACGTCGAGCGTCTGACCAATGGCGAAGTGAAAGGCAAAACCGGTTCACTGACTGCTCTGCCGATCATCGAAACCCAGGCCGGTGACGTTTCTGCTTTCGTACCAACCAACGTGATTTCGATCACCGATGGTCAGATCTTCCTGGAAACCGATTTGTTCAATGCCGGTATTCGCCCTGCGGTGAATGCGGGTATCTCGGTATCGCGGGTGGGTGGTGCAGCGCAGACCAAAGCCATTAAGAAATTGGGTGGTGGTATCCGTCTGGCGCTGGCTCAGTACACTGAATTGGCTGCCTTTGCTCAGTTTGCTTCTGATCTGGACGACGCGACCCGCGCCCAGCTGGAGCACGGTCAGAAAGTGACCGAGCTGATGAAGCAGCTGCAGTACGCGCCAATGAGCGTAGCGGATATGACGCTGTCGATTTATGCCATTGAAAAAGGCTTTATGAAAGACGTAGCAACCGACAAGATTGGCGACTTTGAAGCTGCCTTGTTGTCGTATGCCAAGTCTGAGCATGCTGGTCTGATGGCGGAAATCAACAAAACCGGTAACTACAACGACGAGATTGAAGCAGGTTTGAAAAACGTGGTTGAGACTTTCAAGTCCACCCAAACCTGGTAATCAGACGTGGGTGGCTGCGGCCACCCTTCGTCGTTGAATGAAACGGAGACAACGTCATGGCCGGTGGTAAAGAGATAAAAAGCAAGATTGGGAGTATTAACAATACTCGCAAGATCACCAGCGCTATGGAAAAGGTTGCGGTTAGCAAAATGCGCCGCGCGCAGGAGCGAGTCGCTGCATCCCGCCCATACGCTGAAGGTATGCGCAAAGTGATCGGTAACATGGCCGGTGGTAACCTGGATTATCGTCACCCTTATATGGTGGAACGTGAAACGGGTACCGTTGGCTACATCATTATCTCAACCGATCGTGGACTTTGTGGTGGCCTGAACAGCAATGAGTTCAAGGCTGTCGTTCAGGAACTAAAAAGTTGGAAAGAAAAGGGAGTGTCTGCTGAGTTTGCCTTAATTGGCAACAAAGCCACTGCTTTTTTCCGTCGTTTTGGTGGCAAAGTACTGGCCCAGCAAGCCGGTTCGGGTGAAAACCCGAAGCTCGCGGATATCATTGGTACCGTGCAGGTCATGCTGAAAGCCTATCTGGAAGGTCGTATTGATCGCCTGTATCTGGTGTACAACCAGTTTGTCAACACCATGAAACAAGAGCCAACGATCGAGCAACTGTTGCCTTTGCCAACCCAGGATGCGCCCAAGCGTAAATACAAGTGGGATTACATTTACGAGCCGAAGCCAGAGCCGATTATCGACATGCTGATGGATCGGTACATTGAGTCGCTGGTGTATCAGGGGCTGGTGGAAAACGCCGCCTGTGAACACGCTGCCCGTATGGTCGCGATGAAAGCGGCCACCGACAATGCTGGCAACCTGATGGATGAGCTGAAGTTGGTGTACAACAAAGCCCGTCAGGCCGCCATCACTCAGGAACTGAGTGAGATTGTATCGGGTGCAGCTGCGGTTGGTTAAGTGAACAGTTTTGAGACATTTGAGGAAACAACATGAGTCAAGGTAAGGTAGTCCAAATTATTGGCGCCGTTGTGGATATCGATTTTCCACAAGATGCGGTACCTGGTATCTATGACGCGTTGAACGTAACTGACGGTGACCTCTCAGGTCTGGTGCTGGAAGTACAGCAGCAGCTGGGTGGTGGCACAGTGCGTACCATCGCTCTGGGCACAACTGATGGTCTGCGCCGTGGCGCTGCCGTTAGCAATACCGGTAAAGCCATTCAGGTTCCGGTGGGTAAAGCCACACTGGGCCGTATTATGAACGTACTGGGTGAGCCAATCGACGAAGCTGGCCCTATCGGTGAAGAAGAGCGTTGGTCCATCCACCGTGAAGCACCAAGCTATGAAGATCAGGCAGCTTCTAACGCCCTGCTGGAAACCGGCATCAAGGTTATCGACCTGGTCTGTCCGTTTGCTAAGGGTGGTAAAGTTGGTCTGTTCGGTGGTGCCGGTGTTGGTAAAACCGTGAACATGATGGAGCTGATCCGTAACATCGCGATCGAGCACAGCGGTTACTCGGTATTTGCCGGTGTGGGTGAGCGTACCCGTGAAGGTAACGACTTCTACCACGAGATGAAAGACTCCAACGTACTGGATAAAGTATCGCTGGTGTATGGTCAGATGAACGAACCACCAGGCAACCGTCTGCGTGTGGCGCTGACCGGTCTGACCATGGCTGAAAAATTCCGTGATGAAGGCCGCGACGTACTGTTCTTCGTGGATAACATCTACCGTTACACCCTGGCCGGTACCGAAGTATCTGCCCTGTTGGGTCGTATGCCATCAGCAGTTGGTTATCAGCCAACACTGGCTGAGGAAATGGGTGTGTTGCAAGAGCGTATCACCTCTACCAAGACCGGTTCCATCACCTCCATTCAGGCCGTTTACGTGCCTGCGGATGACTTGACCGATCCATCGCCAGCGACCACTTTCTCGCACCTGGATGCGACGGTGGTACTGAGCCGGAACATCGCTTCTTTGGGTATCTACCCGGCGATTGATCCGCTGGATTCGACTTCTCGTCAGCTGGATCCACTGGTGATTGGTAAAGAGCACTACGAAGTAGCCCGTGGCGTACAAACTGTACTGCAACGCTACAAAGAGCTGAAAGACATCATCGCCATCCTGGGTATGGACGAGCTGTCGGATGAAGACAAAACCACGGTATTCCGGGCTCGGAAAATCCAGCGTTTCCTGTCTCAGCCGTTCTTCGTGGCGGAAGTATTTACCGGTTCACCAGGTAAGTACGTGTCACTGAAAGATACCATCCGTGGCTTCAAAGGCATCCTGGATGGTGAGTTTGACCATTTGCCAGAGCAGGCTTTCTACATGGTTGGTTCCATCGAAGAAGCCATCGAGAAAGCGAAGAAGCTGAAATAATCAGCTGAGGAGGCAAGATGGCGATGACAGTGCATCTGGACGTAGTCAGTGCAGAAGATAAAATCTTCTCCGGCCTGGTCGAGTATGTCGAAGTGAGCGGTGCGGATGGTGAGCTGGGTATTTTGTCCTTTCACACCCCGCTGCTGACGACAATCAAGCCTGGCATGGTGCGCATCGTCAAGCAATTTGGTGAAGAGCACTTCATCTACGTTGCTGGCGGCGTGCTGGAAGTGCAGCCGGATGGCGTCACCGTTTTGGCCGATGTGGCTAAACGGGCAGAAGATCTGGATGAGCAGGCGATTCTTGAAGCACAGAACCGTGCCAAAGAAGCCATGCAACATGCCAGCGCCGACTTCGACTACGCCGAAGCCGCGGCTCAGTTGGCAGAGGCGATTGCGCAGCTGCAATTGATCCGTAAATTGCGTAAAACCAAATAAGCAGGCCCTGCGCTTTGCCAAAAAAGCCACCTTCGGGTGGCTTTTTTTATTGGCAGCCTGTGGTAAAGGGTAGGATATTAGCTGTGATTGATGTTGCTTTTAAATTGTTACTAGGCTTTGGCTGCTAGATACGTATAATCGTAGCATCAGTTATTCCTGCTGCCATGGATGTACAGCGTGTCATTAACAACAACTCAAATCCAATTGGGTGACTTTGTGCTTGATAAGCGGCATCAGCATCTTCGTTTACGCGAAGAAGTGATCTTGCTTGAGCCAAAAGTATATGACGTGCTGCTTTATTTGATCCAGCATCGGGACCGGTTGATTCCGCTGTCTGAGTTGCACGACCAGGTGTGGTCCGGACGCATTGTATCGGATACAGCGGTCCGTCGAACCATCAGCAAGTTACGGTTGGCACTGGGCGATACGGATGCCCAGGATCCACGCTACATTAAGTCGGTCATGAAGCGCGGTTACCAGTTGATTTGCCCGGTAAAGGATTTATCGACTGAGCCTGAACTGAACGATCGAGCCAGTAGCTCACCCGCTCTGGTTTTCGCAGCTGAAACCTTGTTGCAGGAACCAACCGATCATTCACCATCATCAAGCACAAGCAGGCACCGGCAAAAACTATGGCTGTTGTTGCTGCTACTGCCGATACTAGTGCTGTTGTATTTTTTGTTGTCTTGGCCTGAAAAAGCGCCCGCCGAGCCGGCCAGTTTAACCAAAGAGAATACAGAACGAGTCACGTTTTCACCGGGAAAAAAGCTCGATCTAGCTATCAGCACAGATGGACAATTTTTGGTGTTCAGTGGCACCGATGGCGCCCATGATGCCTGGCGTTTGTATCTTTATAATCGCCAATCCAGTCAAATCACCTTGCTTTCTAATGCGCGAGGCACCAGCATTTCTTCGGTCAGCTTCATTGAGGAAGATCAACGTATCGCCTTTGTCGATTCGCAATTTGGTAACAGCACCATTCATGCCGTTGATCTCACTGGTCATAGCAATGAACCGGCGGAACTGCTGCTGGATGACTTCTTTGCCATTGGAAATTTAGTGTATCACTCACCAAGCAACAGCTTAATTTTTGGCGGTACCAAACGCCAGGGAGACAATGGGCACTATTACCGGCTCGACCTGACCCATGGTGGTTACGAGCAACTTACCTACAGCTCTGCAGCCCATGTGACAGACTTTGCGGCTTCACTTTCTCCGGATCAGCAACATTTGGTATTGATACGCTATCAATTAGGCAACTATCAGCCGAAATTGCAGGTGTATCGATTGGCTGACCGGGAGCTGCTGATGGAGCATGAATTAAACATGATGGTGCGGCAAAGTCATTGGCTGGATGAGCACCATGTCTTATTGCTTACCAACACTGGCAGTCTCGAACGTTTCAGGCTGAGTGACGGTGAAATAAAACCCTGGTTGCAGGATATCGAGCAGCCATTGCATCGGTTTGTAGTACGCCAGCAAATTATCTACGGCATCAGCAGGCGACCGACGGAGCGTCATTTTGTCGAAGCCGACTGGCCGGATCGTCGAAACATGAAGTTGTTCCCATTAGGGCAGGCACTGAGCGCACACTATCGTAAAGACAGTTCAGATGTCTGGCTGGTCCAATCCGATCAGCATGGTTTCAGCTTAATTAGCTATGACCCGGTGCGATTTTCAGAAGATACCATTTTCACCCAGCAAGCATCATTTCAATTGATTGATCAGCATGCCGATGGCAATTTATTGTTGTTGAAATCAGACAATCGTTTATGGCTGCATGAAGTGACTACAAACAGCCGGGTCGCCATAAGCATGCATGGTCAGTTGGTGGAGCGAGGCTATTTTAGCAAAGGAGGAAAAGAGGTTCTTTTTACGGTCAGTAAAGGCGGCAGCTGGATGAGTTACCGCTACCTGTTGGACTCAGGCATGTTAATCCAATTCAATCGCGGCTATCGTGTGATGTATCCCTGGGGAGATAATTTCCTGGCGATTACTGCAGCGGGAGAAGTAACCTTGCTTAACTCAGGCTTGCAGCCCGTTACCGAACTTCCGATGTTGTTGGTCTTTGATGTTCCCTACCAAATTCAGACCTTCCAGCATGGGCTGCTGATTAGCAATATGCAGATGCAACAAACCAAGCTCTGGTTGCTGTCCAATCAGTTATCGATCCAACATTTTCATTTTCCCCGCAATCAATTGCACCCAAATGTGTCGATGAAAGCCGATGGTAGCCAGCTAATTTATTTTGGCACCAGTGCCGGACATGATCAGGTTTTTCGCATTAACCTCAATTAAGTTGCTGATTTTTAATTGCTATTTTTGGTTATAACTTTGGTTATAACTAAAGTCCGCACAGTATCACAGCTTTTCCATCACTGGTTATCGTTATAAAGATGGCCTTGTCCTAGTATAGACCGTGCTGAAGTAGGTAGGATGCATTGCCAAAGTTAAGGCCTGCATCTGTTAACAATTGAATGGAGTAATTATGCGCCTAATCCTATTATTAGTTACCCTAAGCCTGTGCTGGTTATCGCCAGTCAAGGCTCATACCCTGGAGGAGTTTGCTAAATTCCCCCAGTTTTTGGATATTAAAATTTCACCGAAAGGGACTTATTTAGCCGGTACCAGCCGTAATGACACCGGTAATATCATTTTGACTGTGATCAATATTGCCACCAATGAAGTCATTAGTATCAAACAGTTTACCGGGCGTGAGTCCATTGGCAGCTTTAACTGGGCCAATGATGAACGTTTATTACTGACACTGGTGCGTGAGATTGGCTCCCTGGAAAGCCCGCAGGGCACAGGTGAGATTTATGCGGTGAATGCCGATGGCAGCCGGCCGATGATGTTGGTCGGGCCTCGTTCCTCTCGTCGCGAATTATCAATATTTAGTGTTATTAACTATCTGCCGGATGAAGATGATTTTGTCTTGGTTGCTAGTAGCAGTTTAACGGCAGCTCGCGGTTCATACATTTTGGTGCATCGACTGAATATCAACAATGGCCGTACCCGTCAGGTTGCCCGTGCCCCGCTGCGCTCAAACCCAGGTGAAGGCGTACAAATGATTACCGATGGCCGTGGTGTTGCCAGAATGGCAGTAGGTGTTGATCAAAATAATGACAATGAAAGCATTTTGATGTACCGCGCCAATGAGCGTGCAGACTGGCGTGAGCTGCGTCGTTACCCTTATACGTCAGGTGGTTTTATTCCATTGGGCTTTTTGTCTGATAACACTCATGTGGTTGGGTTAAGTGATACCCAAACCGATACCCGTGCCATCAGTATTCTGAACCCGGATGATGGCACTGAAACCATTCTGGCTTATCACCCAAGAGTGGATGTATCACCGATTATCAGTATCCGCAATGGATTTTCAGATGAAGTGATAGGTGCTTCCTATGACTTTATGGATATTGAAGCGGTTTTCTTTGATGATGTGAGGAATAAAGAATTCAGTGCCATCATTCAGGGCTTAATCAATGCTTTGCCCGGGCGGGCTGTCAGTATTACCTCGACAACCAGGGACAACAGTAAGCTGGTTGTTCGGGTTGAATCAGCCAATGCCACTCCGGACTTCTACTTATTTGATAGCAACAGCCGTCAATTGGCTCACTTGCTGAATAGCATGCCGTGGATCGATCAAAGCAAATTGCCACAGGCACAAGCCATTGTTTATAAAAGTCGGGATGGTCTGGATATTCATGCCATTTTAACCTTGCCACCGGGTAAAGAAGCAAAAGACTTGCCTTTGATCATGTTGCCGCATGGTGGTCCTCATGGTCCTCGCGATATGCTTAGCTTCAACCCGCGCTCACCTGCTGTGGTGGATGCAAAAGTATTTGCAAGCCATGGCTACGCTGTGCTGCAACCCAACTTCCGTGGTTCTGGTGGTTTTGGCCGTAGTTTCGAGCAAGCTGGTCACCGCAACTGGGGTACCACCATGATCGATGATATGACCGATGGTGTGTTGCATTTGGTAGAACAGGGAATCGTAAATAAAGGCCGGGTTTGTGCCTATGGTGCTTCTTACGGTGGTTATGCTGCCTTAATGAGCGCAGTGCGTGAGCCGGATTTGTATCAATGCACCGTTGGCTTTGTTGGTTTATACGATTTAAATACCATGTTTGAGGTGGGTGATATCCCTCAGCGTCAATCAGGTATCAATTACCTTGAGCTGGTGTTGGGACGTGATAAAGCCCAACTGGATGCCCAGTCACCACAAATGCACCTGGACAAACTGAAAGCTCCGGTTTTCCTAATCCATGGCGCCGAAGACCGTCGCACTCCGCTAAGCCATGCTACCGGCTTACGTGCCGAGCTGGATAAACGCAATCATCCTTACGAGTGGTTGGTTAAAGAGCGGGAAGGCCATGGTTTCTATAACCCGGAAAATGAAGTAGAACGCTGGCAGAGAATGCTGGCATTCTTCGAGCGGTATATCGGTACATCAGCAGCCAACTAAGCTGGTATGCAATCTTTATCTAAGCCACCTACGGGTGGCTTTTTTATTGCGCCTATTCTGGAGCTTACTATTCGAATTGCTTTGTTTGAGCGTCATCCTAAGGTCTCAAACCGGCAGGAGCTGCAGCAGGATCAGATTCTCCGGCTGCTTCCATCCCGATGGGTTCACTAGCTTGATCCTTTGTTTAGTTACAACTCAGTTATAACTAAAAGTAATACTTTGTCATAACAAAGTACCACCCCAGTTATCGTCTAACTCAAATGTACTGCCTAAGCTGGCGTTGTCTTAATCAACCGCCATTGGAGGCACGTATGAAAACATCATTAACCACTTATATGACCGGCATCTTGATGCTGTCCTCAACCGGCTTGCCAGTTTATTCAGCAGAAGTAGCTGAACAGTCTGATCTGCTTGAACAGTTAAGGCAGCAAATACATCAGGACATTCGTCAGCAGTTTCAAAACCACTTTGAAGAGCTCAAGCAAAGAACTCAACTGCAATTGCAGCAGTCCGTCACGCTGGTATTGCCAGTAATGAATTAATAACCTCATGCAGGTGGCGCCTTATGAAACTATTGACTGATAAACTTTCAACCCTTTTAGGATACAGCTTTTGGTTGTTGCTTTGTTTGGCTGTACATCAGGGGTTGATTTTACTGCTGAGTAGCATGGTTCCATTTGGCTGGTACCTGCCGCATTAATGAAGAAGGAACAAAGTATGACTATGGATAGCATCAACCCATTAGTAACAGAGACTGTCGCTGCATCATCTGCCAAGCCTCCACCGAAACAGCACTCGCGTTTCAGCCGCTCGCTTTGGTGGCTGTTGGCCGTGGTGGTCACATATTTTATCGCCGCATTTTTGTATGCTGTTGGTGTGGGCGTTTATATGGCAGCGACTCAGCCTGATTTGCCACAGGCAGAGGGTGCTGCTCTGTTAAGTGACCATCTACTCAGCCCAAATGGCATAACATCGATGTACCTGGCCACGGCAATACCGGTGTTGCTGGTGTTGCTAAAAGCTGCCAGTTTCCCCCGGCAGCACTGGTCACAAACGCTGGCGTTTACATCAGTGGCCGCAAGATGCTATTTGCCCTGGTTGGCTGCTTTTGCTGGTTATTACTTGTGTGCCTGGCTGGTGAATTGGTTGTGGCCGGTAGAGCCAGGTGCTTTCATCGAGTCGATAGCAGGGGTTCGTCATCTGGGGCTTTTTGTCACCATGGTGCTGGTGGCTCCGGTGGTGGAGGAGCTGGTGTTTCGTGGTTACTTCTTCCAGGCCTGGCGCCACAGCTTTCTTGGCTTATGGGGTACGCTGTTGGCGACCTCGATGCTATTTACGTTGATTCATGCTGGCCAGTACCCGTTGTTAATGATGGCGATGCTGTTTAGTTTTAGTTTGATTCTGGGGCTGGCGCGGGAAAAAACCGGTTCGCTCTATGTGCCGATAGCACTTCATGCATTGAATAACCTGCTGGCATTCATTGTTATCAACTGGTTGGGGTATATCTAAACGGCATCATGGTGGGTAAGCCCGATGTTGTTGTTGCTTCGCCCTACCATCGAACGTTGATTCAGGTAGAATAATGCCATTACGAACAAAGGAAGCATCGTTATGGCATTAAATGTAGTGATTTTGGCGGCCGGTAAAGGCACACGGATGAAATCGGACTTGCCCAAGGTATTGCACCGGGTGGCTGAACGACCGATGGTGCAGCATGTGATTGATACCGCCCGCGCTCTGGGCTCCGACCAGCCGCAGCTGGTGTATGGCTATGGCGCTGAAGCGTTACAAAGCGCCCTTGGGGAGCAGCCGCTGCACTGGGTGCTGCAGGCCGAGCAACTGGGTACCGGTCATGCGGTGGCGCAGGCGGTGCCGAATATCGCCGATGAGGACACTGTGCTGGTGCTGTACGGCGATGTGCCTTTAACCCGGCTGGAAACCTTGCAGCAATTGCTGGCAGTCAAACCTGCCAATGGCCTGGCCATTCTGACCGTCAATCTGACCAACCCAACCGGCTATGGCCGCATTGTGCGTGAAAACGGCAAGGTGGTTGGAATCGTTGAGCAAAAAGACGCTACACCCGAGCAGCTGCAAATCAATGAAGTTAACAGTGGCATTATGGCGCTGCCCGGTAAGCAGTTAAAAGACTGGTTAAGCCGTTTATCGAACAACAATGCCCAGGGCGAATACTACCTCACCGATGTGATTGCGATGGCACACGCCGAAGGCGTTGAAATTGCCACTGCCCAGCCGCAAGATCCGATGGAAGTTGAAGGTGCCAACAATCGGGTGCAATTAGCCGCGTTAGAGCGCGCCTATCAGCAGCGCCAAGCCGAAGCATTAATGCTGGCTGGCGCTAACCTGCGCGATCCGGCGCGTATTGATGTGCGCGGTACGGTTGAAGTAGGGAATGACGTAATGATTGATATCAACGTGATTTTCGAAGGCAAGGTGGTGCTGGGTAAAGGCGTGACCATCGGCGCTAACTGTATTCTAAAAGACTGTACTATCGGTGATAACACCGAAATTAAACCCAACTCGATGATTGAAAAAGCCACTGTCGGCGCTGATTGCTCGGTGGGCCCTTATGCCCGCCTGCGGCCAGACAGCGTGATGCTGGATGATAGCCATGTCGGCAACTTTGTCGAGATGAAAAAAACCACCCTTGGCAAAGGCTCCAAAGCCAATCATCTGACTTACTTAGGCGATGCGGTCATCGGTAATAAAGTCAATGTCGGTGCCGGTACCATTACCTGCAACTACGACGGCGCCAATAAGTTTGTTACCACCATCAAAGATGGCGCCTTTATTGGCTCCAACAGCGCCCTGGTGGCACCGGTCACGGTTGGCGAAAATGCCACCATAGCCGCCGGCTCGGTGCTGACCAAAGACGCCGGTGACCACGAACTGGTTGTCGCCCGCGCCAAACAGCGCCATATCACCGACTGGCAGCGGCCAGTGAAGCAGAAAAAGTAGAAACTCACTTTTAAAAATAATGCCCACAAAAATGTGGGCATTATTTTTCAATGCTCACAAATCAAAGTCAGGCATTATCTAGCCTGGCTTTATCCACCAACACCGCAATAGCCCCATCACCGGTCACATTACAGGCTGTGCCAAAGCTATCCTGTGCCATATACAGCGCTATCATCAGTGCAATGGCGGCGTCACCAAAGCCCAGCATCGAAATCAGCAAGGCAACGGCAGACATCACGGCGCCGCCCGGTACCCCCGGCGCAGCCAGCATCACCAGGCCCAGCATCAGGATAAAGGGCAGCATGGTGATAAACGATGGAATGGCAAGGCCATCCTGCATCACCATCACCGCGACCGCGCAGGCAACGATGGTAATGGTGGAGCCCGCCAAATGGGTAGTGGCGCACAGCGGTACGGTAAAGTTGGCAATGTCGTCTTTGACGCCATTGCTTTTGGTCGCCTCAAGCGATACCGGAATGGTGGCGGCGCTTGACATGGTCCCCAGCGCGGTAAAGTAAGCGGGTAGCATGTTTTTCACCAGGCCAAAAGGCGAGCGGCCTGCCTTGATGGCGGCCAGGGTAAAGAGCGCAAAGATCCACAGCCAGTGCAGCGCAATCGACAGCAGCAATACCACACCAAAGGTTTTCAGGGTAGCAAACACGGTGCCTGCCACCGCCATTTCGGCAAAGACACCGGCAATGTAAAACGGCAACAGTGGGATAATCATCTTGGTCAGCAGCAGCTGGATCACATCCCGGCCCTGATCGGACAGTTGCTTTAGCTGTTGTGCTTGGGTTGCAGCAATGCCAAGGCCAAAAATAAAGGCCAGCGCCAGCGCCGTCATCACGTTAAACACCGGTGGAATGGCCAGCTCGATAAAGGGACTTAGCACAGTGCCATTACCTGAGGTCGCCGCGGCATTGGCCGAGCCTGCCAGCATCGGCACCAGCAAGGCGGCGATAAAAAACGCCAGGCTGCCGGCTAAAATGGTGGAAAGGTAAGCGGTGCCTAAAGTGCGGCCCAGCAGCTTGCCGGAGTTTTGCGGTAAATTGGCAATACCGCTAGTAATAAAAAACAGGATCAGCAGCGGAATGGTAAAAAACAGCAGCTGAGCAAAAAGGCCTTTAAAGGTGATCAGCAGTTGGGTCAGCACCGTGGGGGCATAAAGCCCCAACAGCATGCCAAGCACAATGCCAGCAATCAGTTTTAAAATAAGCAGCATGGTCGTTTCTCGTTGTTATTAACCAGCACAACGCTGGTTGTCCCCTGGTAACGATGTGAGCATACCACAAGCCAGCCGCTCAGGTCTGCACCCGCTGGTTGAGCCAGTACAGGCAACACTGTTAGCGGATAATGGTGGCGTTGGGCAGGTGGGTTAGCAGCCACTGCCGCACCGCAGGCAAGTGTTCAGCAGGAAAGCGCATCGCCGTTTTTTGATAGCGGTTGAATGGAAAATCCAACAATCCTTCGTCGTCATCCAAACGATCCAGCACCACTTTGTTGATTGCTGTCACATCGAGCTGATGCTGTTTGACCGTTAGGGTTGTACCGGTGACAGACAGCTGCGACAAGGGATCGGCAAAAAACTCCCCGGCCTGATGTGCTTTGGATGCACGGCCCAACAGCAGCACATTTACCAGGCCACAGAGCGCAATTAGTGTGAACAGGGTGTCTTGGGTATAAAGGTAATTACTGTAGATTAACAGAGTAACCAGCGCGAAAGAGAGCTTCAATCCATGTTTGCGTAGGATTTGAGTCAGCTTGGTGAAGAAAGTGGTGTGTTCAGGGCTCATCATGCGTCTGGTCGAGTAATTCAGTTAACGTAAATAATACACTTTGCTTGGATAGTTGCAACTGGTGGGCGGCGGTGGCAAGCGCTTCCAGCTGAGGCATGATTTGTTGCAACCGGGCCTGCTCGCTGTGCTTGCTTTGCTTTTGAGCCGCCACCGTCATCGGTTTGCCGCGCTGGCGTTCTAAAATACCTTCAGCCTCCAACAAGCTGTACGCTTTTGAGATTGTCATCGGGTTAACAGCGTAGTGGGCGGCCAACTCGCGCACTGATGGCAATGCATCACCCGCACGCAGTTGTCCTCCAGCCACCATGCGTTTAATTTGCTCGGTCAGCTGGCGGTATATGGGTTCGCCACTGTTGGGGTTGATGCTAAACATGGCGCCTCCTCTGTGAGGCTGTTCTTGGGCTATAGTTTCGCGTGTGCCAGCGCTTGATGGCAAAGTGACGTAGCACCAAAGCCGCAATCAGTAAGGACAACGCACTGTAGATTTGGGTATTTTGCGGGGACAAGAACACCTTATAAGACGCTGACAGATACAAAATAAAGGTAACCGAAAAACCAACCATGGAGCTGCGGGGAAAGTACAACACAAGGTAGGTGATGAGTAGCAGCTTACTTAGCAGGAGCACACTGCTGACCAGAAAGTATGGATTGTGGGGTTGCCAAAGGTATAACAACACAAGCAATGGCAGGCTGAAAATAAGCAGCTGCATAACAAAGTGGCGTTCATAATAGTACCACAGCTGCTGCCTGGTGAATGGTAAATACAGCCAGGCAGCTTTGGTTCTGGCTATTACCGAGTCAACCATGATAAGCCAGTACAGTAAAGGGATAATAAATACCGAGTCATTCAGAAACTTCCAGTCGAGCTGTGGAAACCACTGCCAGTCTGAATGAAGCCAATAATACACACTGCTTTGTAGCAGGGGGATCACTGCACAGGCAATAGAAAAAACAAGCAGTCGAATAACAGGCTGTGCATTGTAATGAAATAAAAAGCAGGCTCCCAAAGAGGGCTGACACTTAGGAATAGCTCGCCAGGAAAATCGCCAGGTCGCTGCTGGTTGTGGCTGACGTGTTTTGCCCCTGCTACTGACAGATTTAAGCACATACACTGTTGCAGCCAAGCTCAGCGTGAAGACGATTACCATAGGGACAGGCTGTGCTGCTGGTGCTAGCAGGGCTGCTTGTAAAAAAAACTGTGGATGAATCATCACGGCCCATATCGGAAAAACTATCAGCCCTGTGGCATGGCTGTTTCCTGGCAAAAAAACTGCATGCAGTATCAAATGACCGCAGAATAAAGTAAAGAGTGCTTCTGAATAAGCCAAGGCTGTGTATTGAACAACAGCGAGAGTGCCGAGCAGGGTTATCAGCGTTATTAGCAGAAAGGGGATCAGAGCTGACGATGTCTGACTGAACAATAGTCGACGATAGCTGCCAGTCAGGAAGGTAGCAATTGATGGCAGCAATCGTAGATAGTAATAAAAAACTAAAGTCAGATGGGCAGCGACTGCACTGGCCGTGCTGACAAAGCCCAATAACAAGAAAAAAGCGATCATAGTCCACCAGACGATGCTCAAGTCGCGCAGTGTGAGCAGTCGAAACAGCTGGGCAAATACACTCGGTATGTTAAAGTTCGTCATCACAGCTTTGTTCCTGATTCTCATGCAATTCGAGAAAAAGATCTTCCAGGTTCAAATACTCCACTCGAATTTTGGCCTGCAATTGTTGCTCGAATCGCGTTTGTTCAGCACTTTGCCAATGTTTCACTGTGACTGTCGCTTTATTGCCTTGCACCTGCTGCCGCAGCTGGTGAGGGAGCGGCAGTTGATCTGGTAGTGGCTGGGCAGCATCAATATGCAGCTTTACCACCGACTCTTTCAGGGTATCGAGCTCGTCTTGCCATACCAGCTGTTGATCTTTTAACAGCCACACTTTATTGGCTACGCGCTCCATGTCGGTCACGATATGGGAAGAAAAGAGTATGACACTTTGCTGATCAGCAGCGATAGTGACCAGCTCGGTTAAAAACTGACGTCGGGCGATAGGATCGAGGCTGGCTACTGGTTCGTCCAAGATCAGCAGCTTAGGTTTATGGCAAAGTGCCAGTATGATCGACAGTTTTTGGCGCTGCCCAACAGACAATGTACTAATCCGCTTTGTCATGGGGATATCCCAGCTTTGACAAAGTCGCTCACACAAGGGCTGATCCCAGCTGGGTTGGAAGTCTCTGAATAACTCCAGGTGCTCACTGGGCGATAACTGCTCCAACAGTTCATCCTGTTGCGGTACGAAGCCAATTCGCTGCTTTTCATTTGCCCCTATCTCGGTGCTCAGGGTGCCAAACAGCCGTACTTCACCCTGTTCTGGCACTGCGAAGCCGAGGATGGTTTCGAGCAAGGTGGTTTTGCCTGCACCGTTTTTACCCAGCAGGGCAATCACATCGCCTTGCGCTGCGCTGGCGGTTATGTCCTTCAGTACCTGACGGCCTTGGTAGGCACGTCCTAACGCAGTTATTTCCAAAATAGCTGGCATAGGGCACTCCATGCAATCAATCTGTATTAATACACTAATACAGATTGATTGCAGGCGCAAGTAAAGCATGGCCCTCTGGAATACAACACGGGGTATAGCCTTATGCCAGTTTATCCAATAGCGTGTGCATAGCAGCAACGAAGCTACCGATGCTGTAACCGACGATGCCGCCAATAGCAAATCCCATCATCAATCCTGGGCCCAAAAAGCGCAGCACCCCAGACCAGAGTCGTTGTTGGATTGCGTCCTGCCCCTTGTGTATTGGCAGATGAAACAACAACCAGGCTACGGCCACTGTCAGCAAGGTTATCAACATCAGTTGTACCGGTAGCTTTAGCAATTCAGTAGACATCAGCTTCATACCACCTAGCACCGATAAAAATGCCACCAAAACAACCATCGAAGGCAATTGAAACTCCTGCAGCCAGGCTTTATTGTCTGGTTGTTGCAGTACATCATTGGTTGCTACCTCCTCATACATCCTTGAGGTATGGCTCGCTAATACGTTGCCGCCTCGGATAAAATTCACTTGCAGCACGCCTTTTAGGTTTACTTGGGTGCGGATCCGAATGTGTTTTTCTGCATTTAACTGCACCAGGTACTCACTTTTGAGCCCCCAGTTCAGGCGGTTGATTTTTTCTTCACCATCCACCAGCACGATTTCACGGCCGGTTAAACCATGATAAATAATTTCGATACTGTGTTGGTCGATGGTTTCCTTGACCGTGTAGTTAAGATCCATGGGTAGTATCCTCATTGTCGTCGTCATTGCCAGGCAGAAACGCTAGAATATCGCCAGGCTGACAATCCAAAGCTTTGCAGATTTCATTCAGCGTACTAAACCGAATGGCTTTCGCCCGGCCGCTACGTAACACACTTAAATTCTGCGGGGTGATGCCGATTTTTTCTGCCAGCTCGTTGGATTTCATTTTCCGCACCGCCAGCATCACATCCAGGTTAATTTGAATGGCCATTGCGCCCCTTAAATGGTTAGGTTTTGCTCGTCTTCAAGCTGTTGACCTGCCTTGAACAACATACTGACAAATGGAATGATGATGCCAAGGCCCAGCAAAGGCAGGTTGATGTGGGCCAGCAATGTCAGCAGGCGAATATCTAAACCCCAGGCCAACTTTAGGCTACAGACCAGTAAAGCGGGGAAAAAGGCGACCAGCCAACAGTAGCTGGCCAGTTGCATCCAGAGGGGGCGGTGGGCCGCTGCATAGGGGCTGCTTAGTTGGTAGCTTTGAAACAAACGTTGCGCAATCAATATCAATGCCAACAACCCTACCAGGTTGGCAAACCAGAGCCCATGCTGGATGGCTCTCTCTGTCAATTCTGGTTCCAGTAAGGTGTGGGATAAAAAGACACACAGCTGAGCAAGGGTTAATACAACCAATCCCCAGGCAATAAAACCGACTTTTTTATTCATGTTCGAGGCATAGTGCTGAATGATCATGGGGTACCTCAGTGGTTGTTCAGAAAGTGATCAAGCTGTTTCAGTACCGGGCGCAGTAAATGCCAGCCATAGTAAATAACACAAAGGGCGATGATCAGCAGGCCATTCAAGCGCCAGCTGCCATTGGCGAGCCAGTTGCCGAGCTCATAGCCGAGCATCAGACCGCCGAACATCAAAAACAGGATAGCGGCCAGAGTTTGTTGTTTCAGTGAATTGGACATAAGCGACTCCATGCGTGTTGTTTATACCTGCATTAAAGCCGAAATTTATTTGGAGGGCAATAATTAGTTATCGAAAAACAATCATTAATTATTGCAAAATGTTTCAAGTCTCATTGTCATCAGTGCAAAGGGGAAAAATCAGCTTACAAGCAGGCGCTGAGTGATTACACTATTGACAGACAAAGGTTTTGCAAAGGAAAGATGCATGAAATCACTGAACTCCTGGTTTATTGGATGCTTGGCTTTGCTGTTGGCGGGCTGCGCGCAGGTTAGTGACTTAGCCAGCTACAGTGTGACCGAGCAGCAATTGCAGCAGTTGATGTTGCGTCAGCTGGATCAGCTCACGCAGCAAACCCGGTTGGCAGGCATGCCGGTAGCGCTGGCGGTGGAGGATATGCAGGTGCGTATCGGGCCTGATAACAGTGATGTTGTGCGGCTTGGTACCAAAGCCAGTGCGGTGTTCTCGGCTTTTGGCCTGCATTACCCGGCCAGTTTGCAGCTGCAGATAGAGGCTTCCCCTTACTATGATGGTGAGCAAAATGCGGTATTTTTACGCAATTTGCGTTTGTTGGACTCCAGCATTGATGCGGCCGGTTACCGGGGTAATTTGGCGCCGCTCAGCACCGAAGTCTTGCAGCTGGTCAATGCCTGGTTGCAGGATCAGCCGGTGTACCGGTTGGATGAAAACGACCCGACCCAGCGGCTGCTGATGCAGATGCCGCTGAATATGGCGGTGCAGCAGGGCCGTATTCGTTTTAGCCCTTTGTAAGCTTCTTAAACACCACTAATACAGATCGCGCCGGTACCGGCCCTGTTGCTGCAAGGCCTGCAGCTGAGTTGCACCCAGCTCAGTCTGCAGCAGCTGATCAACAGCTTCCCCCATGCCCTGCAGGCTGCCACAAAGGTAAATTGCAGCGCCTTGCTCCAACCAGGCTGTTAGCAAGTCAATGCGCTCAACCAGTCGTTGCTGCACATAACGTACCGGAGCGCCATCGCGGGAAAACACCCGGTCCAGTTCGGGTAAAAAACCAAGTTGCTGCCATAACTGTAGATCTTTGGTAAAGAAGTTATCGACTCCCTGCTGGCGCTCGCCAAACAGCAGCCAATTCTGGTTGTGCCCCCGCCTCACCCGCTCTGCCAGCAAGCTGCGGATCCCTGCGATGCCGGTGCCATTGCAGATAAAGATCATAGGCCTGTCATCATCGGGCAAATGAAAACTTGGATGAGATCGAATACGGCATTGGATCGGTTGGCCTTCCAGCACATAACTGGTGAGCCAGCCTGAGCCCAGCCCAAGGCCCTGAGCTGTTTTGACCTGCCGTACCAGCAAGGTTAACTGATCTTCATCGGCAATGCTGGCGATGGAGTAACTCCGCAGAGGCAAGAGCGGTTGTTGCTGCAACCATTGCTCCAGGTTTTCAGTGGCGGAAGGGCCTTGCTGTGGTAACACGATTTGTGCCAAAGCCCGGCACAGTGGTATCTGTTGTTGATGAAAACGAACCGTCTGGCAACCGAACACCTGGTGCTCGGTGAGCCATAACGCCACGGTGCAGCGGCTGTGCTCTGGCTGGACTTCCAGCAAATCACCGGCTTGCCAGCGCATGCCGGCTTGCCGTGGCAGCTTCACCACAAAGCAGGGGTTGCCCTGGCTGCCCGGATTAACGCAGTAGCGACTTTGCAGTGGTACTTTGAGCCAGGGTTGCTCGTCTGTTGGCTCCGCTTGTCCTGCGCCGAGCTTTTGCAACAGCTGCTGCCATTGCTGCCATGGACTGTTGTCTCGCTGGCCCTGGTCCCAGGGTACCAGGGGGTGGATGGCTGAGGCGCGCTGTTGCATAAGCCAATCATGCAGCCAGTGGCCAAAGGCGCAAAAATGTTGGTAGCTGCGATCGCCCAGGGCCAGCACGGCAAACTTCAGTCTGGAAAGGTCCGGTTGCTGCTGCAAAGCCCAGCGCAGAAAATGCTGGCCATTGTCTGGTGCTTCGCCTTCACCATAGGTACTGACAATAAAGAGTGCCTGCTCAAAATGCTGTAGGGGCGTCTCAGCTAACGCATTGAGTGGCAGCATCTGTACTTTTTTCCCCGCCATTTGCAGTTGTTTGGTGCTGCGGTGGGCCAGTTGCTCAGCCGTGCCGGACTGGCTGGCATAACCAACCAGCCATTCTGGTTGCTGCTGATGCTGTTTGTCAGAGAACCGTCTTTGATACCAAAGCTCTGTGGAGCGCCAGCCAAGCAGCAACAGCTGGGTGCTGAGACACCAGAGCAACATAAACTGCAGGTTAAATGGATGGGGACTGAGCCATAACAACGCCAGCAAGGCGATAAAAGCCAGCAAACTGACCCGCTCAAACCAGGCTGCAGACACTAAGCATCCGGATGCTCTGGCTTGGGTGCCGGCCAGGATCCAGCCAAGGAAGAAAATAGCGGCAATGTAGAGAGTTTCTTGCAAAAAAGGCAGTGATAGTGAAAGCATAATCCCACCCTGGGAAGAAAAAAAGGGGCAGCTTTCGCTGCCCCAAAATGCAGGACAAGTTAACAACGACCAGGAAAAAAACGCTGTGAAGCGTACGCCAGTTTCCCGACAAGAGAGAGCATAGCGGATATCAAATCTAAATGCAAATGGTTATCATTAATAAATGTTCGTCCCGTTTGAATTTGTTAATTGCAGCTGCAATACTCTAGGCATCCCAGTCCGAGAGATGTGTTATGCCCTGGTGTCGTATCAAAGCACTTTTGTGTAAGCTTGCTCTGTGGCTGATGCTGTGCACCGGGTCCGTTGCCTGGTCTGCTCCTCAGGTCTATAGCCGTTTTATCCATTTGAATGATCATTTTACTATTTCGCCATTAGCGACCCGCATGGTGCAGGATCAGCATGGTATTCTCTGGCTGGGCACCCAACATGGTCTTTATCGCTTTGATGGGGGAGATTTAACGCGTTTTCAGGCGGATGCCGCGGATAGCAATAGCCTGTCTGCCGACTGGGTCACCAGTTTGCTGGTTGACGGTACCGATAGCCTGTGGATTGGTACCCGTTATGGTGGTTTGAGCCGGCTTGATTTAACCACCGAGCGCTTTGAGCAACTCCGCTTTGCCAACGATGCAGATGACGCCACACAGAACGAAATTGCCGTGCTGTATCAGGATGCAACCAACACCATCTGGATCGGCACCAATGGCGCCGGGGTATTTTATTGGGATCCGCATCGGCAGCGTATTGTCTCGTTGGAATTACCTGCCGAGATTGATGGTGTTTCTACCGCTTTTATCAATGATATCTGGCGGGATGACCGCCAGCAACTGTGGTTGGCAATTGGCGATGCACCACTTCGAACCAAGGGCAGCGCAACAGGAGGCCTGATTCGTTGGGACTTGGCGCAGCAACAAGGTCAGGGCTGGCACCCGGGGAATTCTGGCTTAAGCCATGACTCCGCAACCAGCCTGGCAGTTCATCCTGAGCATGGCTTACTCTTTACTTTGTATGGCGGGGGCTTGTGGCGAATGAGTTTGCAGACGTTGCAACCAGAGCCGATGCCGATGCCGGAAAATATGCGGCGGATCCAGGCAACAGCAATAGGCCTGGACCCAACAGGCAATATCTGGCTGGCCAGCGATGGTCAGGGGCTATGGCTGTATCTGACAGCCAGCCAGCAGTGGCAGCAATTTCAATACCACCCTGAGTTCGCTGGCGGTTTACGTAATTCGGCCATTACAGCTTTGTATTTTGATGCGCAGGATGCTTTGTGGCTGCTCAGCCAATCTGGTTTTAGTCTGCTAGGGCCTGTGGCGCAGCAGGTGCGTACCTTGCCCTTTGGCAATCGAGATCCAAACTTGCTTGGCGCCGCCAATGTATTTGGCATCGAAGCTGTCAGTGAGCAGGAGGTTTGGATCGCCAATCGTGAAGCGGGGGTGGCGCTGTTTAACCCGCTATCTGGTCAGTTGCAGCGTTTTGCGCTGCCTGATGATCCGCTTGGGCCCCGGCTAGCCCGGGCTGTCTTTAAAGAGCAAGAGTGGATCTGGGTCGGTACCGACCGCGGACTCTACCGCCTGTATCCTGAGACTGCCGACTGGCAGTATCAGCCTTTACCGGAAATTGGTGGGGCACCCACCATCTCTATTTTTTACCCGGATGCGCAGGGGCGATTGTGGTTGGGTAGCCGGGGTTCGGGATTGTACTTGCTGGATCAGCAGCGCCAGTTTATGCGTCATTATCACACCGGCTCCGAACGGTATCCACTGCCCTTTGATACCATTACCAGCATGGTCGTGGATGTGCAGGGGTATTTTTGGTTAGGTTCATTAGACCGGGGATTGGTTCGCGGTGATCTGGAGCTCACCGAGTGGCAGCACTTCCGGCAGTTTGATGGCAGTGACCATGGCTTGGTTTTTAATGGTATTCAGCTGATTTACCCGCAAAATGGTCATGTCTGGGTTCGGGCTGGCAATCTGAATCATCGCTGGCTGGATCGCAGTGAGCCACCTTTTTTTAAAGCCTATCCAACGGATGATACGGTCGATGCGGCCCTGATTGCAGCTGATGAGTTTCGGCTGTTGTATCGTGCACACTGGTTGCCGGCTAGTCGCTCTTTGCTGGAGTTAAATGGACGGCATGGCATGCAGGAGACCACCTGGATTGGTGCCTGGGAACTGTATGATGGCATGATTTACCGGGGGGGCAGCAGCGGCATGGATTATTTCCGGCTGCAGGAGTTACCGAAGGAACAACCTATACCAGCAGTACAGCTTACCCGATTCAGCTTGTTTAATCAGACGGTACCGCCAGGCAGTAGTCCGCTATTGCCACAGGCACTCCCTTATCTGGATCGCCTGGTGCTGAAGTACAAAGAAGATATGTTCAGTATCCGCTTTGCCGTACCATCTTTGTTGCATCAGCAGCAATTGCAGTACCGTTATCGGCTGCAGGGCTTTGACCGGGATTGGATAATGACCAGCGCCAACGAGCGCAGTGCGACCTATACGCGCTTGCCACCGGGTTTGTATCAGTTTGAAGTGGCCGCCAGATTGGGGAATGGCGAATGGCAGGATCCTGTCTTACTGGATATTCAGGTGTTACCGCCCTGGTGGATGACCTGGTGGTTCCGGGGGCTGGTGATTGCCACGGTGCTTTTTGCCTTTTGGTTGTGGCTGCATTTAAAAATTCGGGCTGAGCGGGCCATGCGCCGTGAATTGCAACAGCAGGTCACGGCACGTACTTTGGAATTAAAAGAAAAACACGATGCTCTGATGGCATCGAATCAGGATCTGATGCTGTTGCAGCAAATTGGCCGTGAAATTACCGCCTCGCTGGAGCTGGATCAGGTATTGTCCCGTTGTTATCAGATGCTAAGCGCTCTGATTGATGTGCAAGTGATGGTGATTGGCTTGCACCGGCCGCAATTGCAGCAAATTGAGTTTGTGTTTTGGCAGGAAAATAACCAGCAGTTACCTTCTTTTAGCATTGCCGATCAGGCGCCGGATATACTGGCCGCGATTTGCTTTAGTCAGCAGCGGGAAATACGGATTAGCCAGTGGGATGAACTGAAGCCTTATTTAGGGGATATCCCGAAACCGCTGTGTGGTGAGCCGATGGAATCCGTTCTCTATATTCCTTTGATGCTGAACCAGCAGGTGGTCGGTGTCTTTTCAATTCAAAGCCCTAACCCGAATGCTTACAGCCCATCGCAGCTGGACTTGCTGCGTACCCTGGCCAGCACCATTGCCATTGCCGTGGTCAATGCCGATACCTTTACCCGCCTGCAGCAAACCCAGCAGCAACTGGTAACGCAGGAGAAAATGGCCTCTTTGGGGGGCTTAGTGGCTGGGGTGGCGCATGAGATAAACACCCCGCTTGGCATCTGTGTTACCGCCACCAGTCATTTAAAAGCGGAGTTTGAGCTACTGCAGCGGGCTTTTGCCGAGAAAAAGCTGCAGCAGTCGCAGTTCAATCGTTTCTTGCAGCATATGCAGGATGGCCTGAAAATTCTGGAAGTGAATACCGAGCGGGCCGCCGCCCTGGTGCAAAGCTTTAAGCAGGTATCGGTTGATCAATCGGCCGAGGGCAGTCGGGAAATTGAGCTGGCCAGCTATCTGCAGGATGTCTTGTTGTCGTTGCAACCGCAGCTGAGAACTCTGGCCTGCCAGTTTGAACTGGACTGCCCGGATAGTATCCACTGGCATACCGATGCCGGAGCGGTGGCACAGATTATCACCAACCTGGTGATGAACAGCATCCGGCATGCCTTTTCCGGCATCGAGCAGCCACAGATTTCGTTGAGCGTCAGGCAACAGGGCCGACAACTGGTGTTGCACTATCGGGATAATGGTCTTGGGATGGATGCGGTCAGTCTGCAGCGGCTGTTTGAGCCGTTTTACACCACCAAGCGCTCGCTGGGAGGCACCGGCTTAGGCGCGCACATCGTCTATAATCTGGTGACGGCGCGGCTAAAAGGTCAGATCAAAGTCAGCAGCGAACCGGGCCAGGGCTTGCACTACCAGATTACCCTGCCAATGGATGCTTGATAAAATCTTTCTTTTCGTTAAAATATCTTTCAAACCGAAACTTGTGGTGCTGAATGAATAAACGCAATACCCAACAACGCCGTCATTTGATCATGGCCGAGCTGCAGCAGCATGGTGAGGTTTCGGTGGAGCAGCTGGCCGAGCGCTTTCAGACGTCGGAAGTCACCATTCGTAAAGATCTTACGGTGCTGGAAGAAGCCGGCCTTTTGCTGCGCCGCTACGGCGGCGCTGTGTTGGTACCGCAGGACTTTGTTACCGACTCCAGCCTGGAGCAGGTTTCAAAACGAAAGATAGCCATAGCCAAAGCTGCAGCCAGTTTGATCAAAGATCATTACCGCATCATCATCGACAGCGGTCGCACCACAGCGGCGTTATTGCCGGAGCTGGCGCACAAGCAGGGCCTGGTGGTGATGACCAACTCACTGGCGGTGGCCAATGCGCTGCGTGAGCTGGAAAACGAGCCTACTTTGCTGATGACCGGTGGCAGCTGGGACTCGCAGTCCGAGTCCTTTCAGGGCCAGCTGGCCGAGCAGGTACTGCGCGCCTACGATTTTGACCAGCTGTTTATCGGTGCTGATGGGTTGGATTTAGCTCGTGGCACTACCACCTACAACGAGCTGTACAGCTTAAGCCGGGTGATGGCCGAGGTGGCGCGGGAAGTCATTGTGATGGTGGAGTCCGATAAACTGGGCCGGAAAATTCATAACCTGGAGCTGCCCTGGCAGGCGATCAAAGTGCTGGTAACCGATACCGGCTTATCCAAAGCCGATGCGGCCATGATTGAACAACAGGGTGTCAGCGTGATCCGCGCTGAGGCCGACAGTTAACCTTTTTAGCGTAACAGAAGAGTAGAGGGAGTTTGTATGTGTGGCATTGTAGGCGCTGTGGCGCAAAGGGATGTGGCAGAGATTTTACTGGAAGGTTTGCGCCGGCTGGAATACCGCGGCTACGACTCGGCCGGTTTGGCGGTACTGAACCCGGACAGCGGCTTGCAGCGCTGCCGTCGGCTGGGCAAAGTGAAAGAGCTGGTCGATGCGGTAGCGGCTGAGCCACTCAGTGGCGGTACCGGCATCGCCCATACCCGCTGGGCCACCCATGGCGAGCCGAGTGAACGCAATGCCCACCCGCATGTCTCCAGCCGCATTACCGTGGTGCACAATGGCATTATCGAGAACCACGAACCACTGCGCCAGCAACTGCAGCAACAGGGTTATGTCTTTAACTCCGATACCGATACCGAAGTGATTGCCCATTTGGTCGAGCAGGAACTGCAGCAGACTGACTCCTTGCTCACTGCTGTACAAAAAGCCGTGGCTCAGTTGCATGGTGCTTATGGCACTGTGCTGATGGACAGCGCCGATGCCAGCCGTTTGGTGGTGGCCCGCTCCGGCAGCCCGCTGGTGATTGGCGTCGGCATTGGCGAGCACTTTATTGCCTCCGATCAGCTGGCGCTGTTGCCGGTGACCCGTCGATTTATCTTTTTGGAAGAAGGCGATGTGGCCGAAATCACCCGCCACAGCGTGCAGATTTTTGACAAAGACGGCCAGCCGGTCGAGCGCGAGCTGCACGAGTCCAACGTCAGCTACGATGCCGGCGACAAAGGCCCATACCGCCACTTTATGCTGAAAGAAATCTACGAGCAGCCGCATGCGGTCAGCAATACGCTGGAAGGCCGCTTAAGCGCCGACACGGTGCTGGACGAAACCTTCGGCAATGGTGCCAGCGAGCTGTTTAAGCAGGTACAGCATGTGCAAATCGTCGCCTGTGGCACCAGCTACCACTCCGGCATGGTGGCCCGCTACTGGCTGGAAGCCATGGCTGGTGTGTCCTGCAATGTGGAAATTGCCTCCGAGTTTCGTTACCGCAAATCCTTTGTGCAGCCGAACAGCCTGCTGGTGACCATTTCCCAGTCTGGTGAAACCGCCGATACGCTGGCCGCACTGCGTCTTGCCAAAGAGCTGGGCTACCTCGGCAGTTTAACCATCTGCAACGTGGCGGGTTCCTCCCTGGTGCGTGAATCGGATCTGGCCTTTATGACCCGGGCCGGTGCCGAAATCGGCGTGGCTTCCACCAAAGCCTTTACCACGCAATTGGTCGGCCTGGCCATGCTCAGCCTGGCCATTGGCAAACACCATGGCATGGATGCGGCCACCCAGCAGCAGCTGGTGCAGGCGCTGAACCAACTGCCGGCGGTGCTGGAACAAAGCTTAACCCTAGCCGGACAGATTGAAGCTTTGGCCGAAGAATTTGCCGACAAGCACCACGCGCTGTTCCTGGGCCGCGGCGATCAGTACCCGATTGCGATGGAAGGGGCGCTGAAACTAAAAGAAATTTCTTACATCCACGCCGAAGCTTACGCTGCCGGTGAGCTCAAGCACGGCCCACTGGCGCTGATCGACGCCGATATGCCAATCATCGTGGTAGCGCCGAACAACGAGCTGCTGGAAAAACTAAAATCCAACGTCGAGGAAGTGCGCGCCCGCGGCGGTATCCTGTATGTGTTCGCCGACGCTGACGCCCGCTTCCAGTCCGACGACACCATGCGGGTGATCAACGTCCCCCACAGCCACCCCTGGCTGGCCCCGGTGCTTTACACCATCCCGCTGCAGCTGCTGAGCTACTACGTTGCCATTATTAAAGGCACCGATGTGGATCAGCCTCGTAATCTAGCTAAGAGTGTTACAGTGGAGTAATATAGTGTTGGGTAAGATGTTTACCTGTGGGATTTAAATAAAGTAGGTTACTTTTAAATATAGTTGGTAACTTGCAAATAAAGCTGGTAACTTAGCTCCGTATACTTTATGTGTAATGTCGGAGGTACGGAGCTTGACCAGCTTTTCCCTTGACTCTCGTTCACTTAAATGGGTTAAACAAGGTCGCGGAAAGGGGTCAGGAAAAGATTACCAACCCTGGTTGACCGTCAGAGACCTGCCTTCTGCTGGACGATCTCACCGCATCTGGGGATTCCAGACTCAGCGAACCCACCATCTGTTGTCAGACCTAGAGCTGGCGGCGTTCTTTCTGTTTGATTGGAATCCATCTGTCACTGATATCCGGGAGCAATACCCTCTCCGATTAGAAGATACCATTGAGCTTGCAGCGCAAGCGCGTATCCGTCATCCCGAAGTACGAGGACAAATTCAAGTCATGTCCACGGATTTTCTAGTGGACACTAATAAGCCTGAGCTTCCCAGAATGGCTATTCAGGTAAAGACCTCTTCAGATCTTTCTAATTCTAGAACCATCGAAAAACTGGAGCTTGAACGGCGTTATTGGGCGTTAAAGGAAGTTCCATGGTATTTGCTGACAGAAAAACAAATTCCCAAGACCGTCACCAAAAATATTGCCTGGCTGTATCCAGCGCAATTGGTTCTGGATGGAATCGAAGATACTCTGAATATGGCTTCCCTTTACTTGGGTTTCTTTATAAATCATCCGACTTTACTGATTTCTCAAGTTTCGATGATGCTCGATCAAGCCTATTCACTCTCTCCAGGCGAATCCCTGCAAAAGATACGTTCGCTGTTAGCCTTGAGGGTTTTCTTATTCGATATCAGAAAGCCTTGGTCAACGCTGGCTGTAGGGGAATTACAAGCATCTTCAGACATTGATTCATTGAGGAATTATTATGTTGCGAATCAATGATGTTGTGGCATTCGAAGAGGCTCGGTATCGAATTCTTGATGTCTCAGACATTCGATATACATGGATTAATGTTGATTCCGACAAAGCTTTCCCTGAACGGGTTTCCGTGGCAGAAGTGGAAGACTTCATTCTTTCTGAGACGTTAAAAAAAATTGATGACCCCTATTCCCATCTTGCCGCTCAGCTCCCGGAACACGGCTCAGTAGCACAGCAAATTCGGGACAAGCGAATGGCCGTTATTGAGCCTTTACTACACCAACCGGATATCTATTATCGCAGTGGTCGAGGCGCACTGGTTCAGCAGGTTGTGAATGAATCTGGAACAGCTAAAAAAACACTATATGCTTATCTTCGCCAATATTGGCAGCGAGGTTGCATACCGAACGCGCTTTTGCCGGACTACGATAAATCAGGCGGGCGAGGAAAGAAACGCACAGCTTCAGGAAAAAAATTAGGGCGTCCAAGAAGTATAGCACCGGGTACTGGCGCCATTGTAGATACTGGCGTTGAACGCATGTTTCGCATTGTGCTTGATCGCCACTATCTGACGGAGAAGAATCATTCTTTACCCTATGCTCATCGACGCTTCGAAGACATGTTTGAAACGGCTCATCCCGATGTACCGAAAGAGAACTTCCCGACAGTTGCTCAACTACGCTATTTCTACGAGCGGGAATATGTCCGGCCTGAACGTATCCGGCTGAGAGCCAATAAAATTGAATATCAAAAGGACATCAGACCGTTACAAGGAACAGCCACAACTGGGGTTCACGGTCCTGGTGCACGGTACGAGATCGACGCGACTATTGCCGATATCTATCTGCTTTCCGCTGACAGACAAAAAATTATTGGCCGACCAACTTTGTACGTGGTTGTCGATGTCTATAGCAGATTGATTGCTGGTTTCTATGTGGGATTTGAAAACCCCTCCTATGTGACGGCTATGTTGGCACTGGTCAACGCCATGATCGATAAATCTCAGATATGCCAGTCTTTCGGTTATGACATCGAGCCAGAGGATTGGCCGTCGATTGGACTGCCGGACGCCATTTTGGCTGATCGTGGTGAGTTGCTGGGCCATCAAATTGAATATCTGGAGCAGGCCTTTGGTGTTCGGATTGAAAATACACCACCTTATCGTGGGGATGCGAAGGGTATCGTTGAGCGGCATTTTCGTACTATTCAAGCAGACTTCAAGCCGTTTGCACCAGGAGTGGTTGCTGGAACCACCATCAAAAAGCGCGGCGGGAAAGATTATCGGTTGGATGCAACACTTACATTGGACGAATTCACTAAAATAATTATCGGCTCTATCCTGCATCGCAACCAGAGTTCGGTATTGGTCAAGTATGACCGCGATCCGGATATGCCGGATATACTCGCACCTGTACCAATTAATATCTGGCAATGGGGTATTCAAAATCGTAGCGGACGGCTACGTAACACATCGGAGTCGGCGCTGAAGCTGGCATTGTTGCCTCGTCAAAAAGTAACGCTTTCCGATTACGGTATTCAATGCTTCGGTGCCTTTTATACCTGTAGGGAGCTGCTGGCGTCTGGCTGGCTCCATAGAACCGGGCAACAGCGACCTGGCCCCTTTATGGCGGCGTATGACCCCGCGGTAACCGACATCATTTATGTCTTCCCAGATGCAACAAAATCAGATTATTGGGAGTGCTCGCTAACAGACCGCTCAAGGGAATTTAGGGGCCGGTCGATGTGGGAGTTATGGGACAGCCAGCAGCAACAACGAAAATCAACAGCAGCAGCTAAATTGAAAGAGAGGGAAAGCAAAAGATCGCTGGAAAATGTGATTCAGGAAACCATCCAAAACGCGGAAAAGTTACGTCCTTCCTACTTTGGTGAATCAAAAACAGGAACTTTGGCTGGCATCAATCAAAACCGACTGGAAGCCCGTGATCAGGAACGCCAGAAACGTCGAGCGGATAACAAGGCTACTGAGCCGAAATCCAAAGCAGATGTCAGGTATTTGACTGATCAGCCCGAAGATGGGGCTTTCCCAGATTTTCTGGATGACCTGTTTGGAGATGATGAATGACGTTACCCAAAGGCATGGTGCAGGCAATTTATAATGATACCGGGATCAGACAGTACCAAGGAAACCCGCTCATTGAAGCTTTGCCGCCGATTCTGGACCGGCGTCAGCTAAAGGACGGGTTATCGGGTCAAATTACGTTTCGCCCAACCGACGTTTATCTTGATGGCCAGACCCGTATTCATGTCATATCTCAATTACTTGATAATTTTTTCCAGCCGCTATCCCGTCACATTGAACTGGAGTCAAAATTATCAGTCATGCTTCGACAAGGGTATGTTGGCAGAAATCTGGCGACAGGCGAACTGAATGCCCATATCCAGAATGGTTATGAGCGTGTCATGCAGGGGGATTTGGCTGTTTTCCGGTTCGAGCATGTGGAATCCACCGCTAAGAGTCTGGCTTTCATCGGTTGTTCTGGTTCAGGCAAGACAAGCTCATTGAACCGTATTCTGGCAACCTATCCCCAGTTGATATATCACGAAGCTTACAACTTCACACAGATCGTTTTCCTTAAAATTGACTGCCCGCATGACGGTTCGTTGAAAAGCCTGTGTCATAACTTCTTTCGGGAAATTGACGCGGTACTCGCCACGAATTACGTACGTCGCTACGTGGAAAAACGACATAGCGTAGAAACCTTGATTGCGGTAATGGCACACATTGCCAACACCCACGCAATTGGACTGTTAGTGATTGATGAAATCCAGCATCTGAGTGTTAAGAATTCAGGTGGTGCCGAGCGCATGCTCAATTTCTTTGTCACACTGGTTAATGAAATTTCGGTCCCGGTTGTCATGGTGGGGACACCAAAGGCCAGATCTGTCTTTGAACTGGATCTGCGGTCCGCTCGTCGTGGTGCAGGTTTTGGTTCAATACTATGGGAGCCTTTAAGCAAACCATCAGGCGAGCAGGAGGTATCCCGTACCGAGTGGGGAGCCTTCACTGGCCGTTTGTGGAAGTATCAATGGCTGACTAAAGCATCCCCTGAAGTGACCGATGAGATTAGATATACTTGGTACGAGCTTTCACAAGGCATTATGGATGTCGTCATCAAGTTGTTTGTTTTGTCACAGATCCGGGCTGTTGTCACCGGCATTGAGCGCATTACCCCCGCCTTGATGCGAAAGGTCTACCAGGATGAGCTAAAACCTATCCACCCCATGATTGATGCGTTACGGTCGGGTGATATGACAAAAATTGCGCGTTACTCAGATCTGACTATCCCCGACGTGGATAGAAAAATACTGGAACTGAGCCACCTGCTGCGTTCCAGCCAGGAACGCATTGATACCGTAGTCAAGTATGGGGGTAATGAACAAGCTGTTCGTTTGCATAATATGCTGGTTGATATGGGGTATGTCTCTGAGCTGCTTGAACCTCTGATCAACAGAGCTTTTGAGGATCATCCAGGCCTTGTGATGAAGGATCTTATGCCGCTGATCCTCTCTTGGTATCAGAGTGCAGAGATAGAAAAGCCAGCGTCATCCACCCCCAAACTTAAGGCGATGAAGAAAGCTGACTGGCATACCTTGGATTCAGAAGACTTGCGCTTTCTATTCTCTCAGTCCGCCAATGAGGAAACCTTCCAGGAATCACTTGGCTGCAACGGCTTGCTTTTTGATGCCCAAGACTGGGTTAATTCCTTTGGGTGATGGCCGTGTTGAACTTTCCTATACCTTACACAGAGGAGTTGATGTATAGCGCCGTGGCAAGAGCGGGTGTCCGGCAAGGGCTGACCAGCCCAAAGCAACTGTTGGATGAGGTCTTCGAATCTCGCAGTATTATCGCAACGATAGACTTACCTAACCATATTGCAACGCTCTCTCGCTGGCTTCCAGAGGAGTTCACACCCGAAAGATTGATCTACAACCATACTTTATTTCCGCTTTACGCACCTTTTGTTCCTGAGGCTCGACGGCTTCAGTGCATGAATTGGTTGTACCAGGGTACTCAGGGTGCCGCTCATCTGGCATTAGGAGTTTCCGCCTCTCGCATTAAATCCCCGCGTTTTGTCAGGTACTGCCCCGGTTGCATAGCCGCTCAACGTGAACAATTTGGTGAGTATTTTTGGCGACGAGAATGGCAGGTTGCCGGAGTGGAATCGTGCCCCGAACACGGTGTGTTGATGGATACGCGGATTGCTCGCCCCCTGATTGAACGTCATCGCTTTATCGCTGCTGCACCTGAACACTGTCATGTGACTAAACAGCAAAAGGGAATGGAAGTATCTGATTGGATAACCACTCAGGTGCGACGGTTGTTAGTTCGGCCGGCGCAAGCGTCCCCCAGTTTTGAGCAATGGACAGAGTATTATCGCAGCCTTGCTTATCGACTGGGTTTTTATCGGGGAAAAGCCCAAGTTGACCACTCGGTGATAAAAAATAAGGTATTAAAGGTGTGGCCTGCCGCTTGGTTAATCCGAAACCGTCTGATGCCTCCCAGTTCCGATATTGATGACTCAGACTGGCTGAAAGCAATCTTCCGCAAGCATCGAAAAAGTTTCAATTATCTTCAGCATATTGTTGTTCATCAGGCATTGCTGGATAAGCAATGGCAGATAGACGATGTGCTTGATGAAGTTAGGCGGAAACCAACACGTAAAACGCCACAACAAGTTAAGGTTGTGATGCAACAGTCGAGCAGTCAAACGCCAGATCAGGAAGCTTGGCTCGAATTGTTGTCATCTCGTCAACCCCTTCAAGCCAGAAAAAAATCACCAGACTTGTATGCCAGGCTCTATCGGAATCATCGCGACTGGCTGTTGGACGTTAACCATCGCTATGCACAAGACAAGGCAAACCATAACGTACCACGTATTGATTGGGACAAACGGGATCGGGAATATCTGCAAGCACTTCGACAACTGGTTACGTTTTTGAATGCAAATAAACAAGGGCCCAGGCGCTCAAGAACCTACTACCTTAAGTTGCTTGGCAATCTCTCAACCCTTGAGAAAAACCTCCATCAAATGCCATGTACATCGGCATTTTTGGTGGCTAATTCGGAAAGCGTTCCCCAGTACCAGATCCGACGCTTGCAAAATGCCTATGACGATTTACGGGTTCTCTTTGACTCGCCGCCAAGGTGGCGATTGTTGCGAAACGCCGGATTGAGTGAAGAACGAATGATGGAGCCTGCCAGGCAGTATTTGGAAAATTTAGTGGATACGGAACATGAAGTTCAAAGGTGTAGAAAATAACAGTGTTATCCGGGAGATTGGCTCTTTATTTCGCCGCCATGATGGCCCTGATTGGCACATTAATGTCAAACTGGCACCAGGCCAAAAGAAACAATATTTTGGTGTCTCTCAAATTCCGGTCTTAGCAAGACGCAGGGTGGTCAATGCAAGCGAACAACCACGCCCTGCCGGATTCCAGTCCCGTATTGTGATAGAAAATACTCGTCATTGGCGTACTGAACCTATCGAAGCCTGTCCAATTCCGGTGGTAAATCGGCAGGATGATGGACAGCAATGGTGCTTTAATTTTGAATTTGGTGGAACGCAGTATTATCTTCCTCAGCTCGAATTAGCGCGAGTGCTGTTCTTCCACCACGCCTATATAACGCGTTTAGCTTTGATCCCCAACGGACTCTCTCAGGAGTTTGATGTCCAGCGCTCAGATAAGTTGAGCAAGGCGCTCGTCAATATTCTGCCAACCTGCACTCTGCCGCTGTACGTCAGAGGTGACTATGCATTAAGACGGTTGTTAGCCTGGATATTGCTGGATGAGGAAGCTAAGCTGTCTTTTGAAAGTGTTGCCCGCTACCAACTTCAAAACGGTTATGACACAGACAAGTACCGTCTGTGGCGTTTTCAATTTGAACCACCACCGCTCGCAGGTGTTGAGCTGACACTTCGTGGTCATTACGATCAGGAACGAAAAGCATTTTTTGTGTATGAGATTTATGGTGTTTCTAATCTAACCGGTGATTGTCCCGCCTATGTCGATTTTGTCGATCCCCGATTCGCTGAGAGGCGAGCAGGCCAGGGGTATGCTGTTCGACCGGGCCCGCAATCCGGCCCAGAATTGGAAATTGATGACGAACAAGAGCCAGATACTGATCAAACAGAAATCCGGATTGAAACGCCAGCCGTCGCATTTGAGTTTGCTAATCCCATTCGGACAACTCGCATAGGTAAGGGAAAAGGACAGACTGGCTGTTTGGGCCAGGAGGGCGACTCGTCAGACTCTCCAGAAAATACTGGCTTTGAAGTAAGTACGGATGAGGCCAGTACTCACGGTACATTACCTTCAGCAGATTATGATGGCATGGAAGACAAGAGCGACGACGCACATCTCTATGCGGATAAATTTGAAGCCTTTAACGCTATGGTGCTGCAATTGGTTGGCATGTCGGGTTACCGCCACATCCACAGGGAAATCCGAAAGCTTCCCACTATTGATGGTTACTCCAAACACTTGCTTGCAGATGGTAACCCACGTTGTCTGGCTTTTCATCGAATTGAAAAGGATGGTCAAGAGTACGCATTGATAGAAGTGGATACTTCCGATAATAAGAACAGACTATCGACACTCCTGTTGAAGCCGCATGTCCAATTTGATTGGGAACGCACTCTTCGAGAGTTGGAAATCAGGTTATTAAAAAAATCACTGGCATGGCCTACAACGCTAATCAAAAAGCTCTTTAGTGATAGATATAAGCGTGTGCCTCATCCAAAATCATCATCTGAAAATAAAGGATTCCTTGAAAATGAGTCAATTAAACATTGGGCTGAGCGAGTTTATAAGGAGATTAGATTATCGTAACATAACCGTTTTAACAATATAGCAGTCGAGAAACTTATTATCCTGGACTATGATAGCTACTCAAGGCAAAGCTCTTTACTTGAGCTGAGCGAAATCACATCCGTTGTTCTGTTTGGCTTGGCATTTAATTGAATAAAAAAGGAAATTTTTTAAAACACATTTTATTGCGACAATACTGTTTGATTCCGCCCATTGTTCTTTGCCTCGTAAAGTGCGCTGTCTGCTTGTCGGATAAACATTTCCATAACTATTTCGGTTGTATTGGCACTGCTTTTATTTAATGGCAAGGCTGATATCCCCAAGCTTATAGTCCATTTAACAATTTCTCCCGCATCACCAGCCACGGATATATCCTCAACGTGCTTTCGAATCCGCTCTGCAAGATTTTCTGCATCAGTTATATTGGTATCAGGTAAAATAATCGCGAACTCTTCCCCACCAAGTCTAGCAACGAGGTCAGTTGCTCTTGACTGTTTTACACATAAATCTGCAAGCGCGCAGATAACGCGATCTCCGGTAGGGTGACCAAAAGTATCATTGATGCTTTTAAAATGGTCTATATCGAGTAAGATTAGAGAGCACTCAACTCCCGAGCGAGCACTTCGAGTTGTCGCTGATTTAAGTAGGTTATCGAAGTGACGCCGGTTTGCAACACCTGTTAGCGGATCTGTTTGGGAGGACTTCTCTAAAGCGAGTTGAAGGTTGTAACGATGATAATAACTCCATGAAAAAACGAGCATAATGAATAAAGTTGAAACGCTCGATTGCACTGAAATCTGAAAATAAGCGTTTTGTATCAACTCATCCAGTACGCCATGGTTTTCGGTTAGAAAAACATAGGAAAGAGCAACAGTAAGAAAAAAAATCTGAATGTAGATTGAGAAGCCGATGAGAACAAAAAAGATAAAAAAGGGATAGAGTGCCACATTACTCACTGTTGTCACTAAGTCTTCGCCAGTATGCTCTATTATTCTTATACCGAGATACGCAGAAAAAACCAGCGTCACTAAAATTATTGCCGTAACTAATTTCAAACTACTTGATTTTAAAATGATCCAAGCAGGTATAACTAATAAAATAAAGTAAAGTCTCAGCTGCAATAACTCACTCTTTATTTCAGGATGCGATTTGTAATCAAAAACACCCTCGGCAAGCCCCAAAGGAATGAGTATCAGTAAAATCGCTACTGTATATAACCGATGGTCGTTAAATTTCTTATTTAAATAATCACTGCTAAGTTCGAGCCTGCTCAACTGAACTATTGCGGTCAAAGCATTCTCGTTTTTATAAAACATCATTTATATCCAAACTTCAGTGAAAATTCTTGAGAACGCTTTAAAAGCGTTTTTCGTTGTGATGAAAAAATTTACTGGCCTGCGGTAAGAGTATAGCTGAGATATCCTGAATAAGAGTGTGTCCAAGTTTATTAGGGGTAGTGTTCAAGAGACTATAAAATCTTCTTTGTCATTGGTAATAACTCGTTTTCGACTGGCTATAGATGCTAACGTATTGGTAATTTGAACAGTTTTCGTGATTGGCAATAATGAAATATGTGACTGACGTGAGACTTGATGCCTTAGTAGCTGAAACAATTGCTGCTATTAACACCGCACGTTTTACGCCCGCCCTAATGCGTCTCCTGAATGCGATATGTCACTATGACAATGCCGTTGTCCTCGGATATGGTGCCGGTAAGCATCCGGTATACTTGTATGACTCACTCGAAACCAGCCGTCATTTGTTGTTCCAGGATTATTTGATGAATAAATTTCAACAGGATCCTTTTTATAATCAGCTTCTGATCAGGCAAGAGGGTGTATTTAACCTGGCTAAACTCATACAAAAGAATGTTCATCATGAATACTTGCGGCAGTTCTATGTACAGACTGGCTGGAAGGATGAATTGTGTATAACTATAAATTTAGATCATGAGCGCAATATCCTGATATTTCTGGGTATTACGGAAGCAGGTGAAAATTTCACAACGACGCATATCGAGCATTTAACGTCAAAATTCTCTGTAATTAAAGCGTTATGTCAACAGCATTGGCGGCATGCTACATTTAGTTTATCTCAGTCGCTACATGAAATTTCCATAAGCCGCATGACTATGAGACGTTACATTGACGAGTCACTAGAGGTATTCGCACAGACATTACTTACCAAACGTGAGCAGCAAGTTGCAAGCCTCTTGGTTCAAGGAGCAGACAGCAGTGAAATCGCGAAGCAGCTCGGCCTGTCTATCGGAACAATAAAAAACTATCGCAAGAGGATTTACACCCAA